>CABTZF010000024.1 GCA_902489255.1 uncultured Peptoniphilus sp.
AAATATTGGGGAGGCTCGTTTATTCGAGTCTCTCTTTTCATTGCAGACTTTAGACAGTTAAGCACGCAAGGCGTGTGAAACAGAAAACTACCCGCTATGCGGTTAGGAAACAATAGGCTATACCAAAAAATCACCTCAGTATTATAATAGAGTTGTTCATACCTAAAATACAAATTTGGAAATAGACATTTTTGGGCAAAGGGATATTATGTAAGTAAGGTGGGATTAAATGAATAAATAATAGCAAAATATATAAGAGAGCAAGATCAACAAGGCATATCAATGGATAAACTTAGTGTAAAAGAATACGAAGATCTATTCAAAAAAAGATGAATAAAGACCTTTCAGGTCTGGCTAAAGAGGCAAAAACAATAAGGTTTGAATAAAGTGAAAACCAGCACCTTGAGAAGCTGGTTGGTATCACTCGGACTTATAACCCGTGATCAAACCACCGTTTGATGGGTGGTTACGATTGTAAGTAAATTTAAATAATAACACTTATAGAAATTTTATTCTTAATTTGACGTATTTTTCAAAAAAAATGTTACTTTATTACATAATTATTTTACAAAGTGTAAGTAATTTTAAAAAAATATCATAGATCTAATAATTTGTAAGCTTTTCATATGAGGGTATTAGTCTTTAAAAATAGGAAAATATAATGTATAATACAAGTCGAGTGGTTCTAATATTTTGTACATAATTAATTGATAAAAAATAATGATTTTGTTATAATAATTATATTGGAACTTATTCCACAATATGAAATATTAGGAGGTGTTATTATGTGGGGAAAAGAAACTATGACTTTAAACGAGGCATTTGGAGTTTCCTTGACAGGAATAATAGTAGTATTCTTATCATTAATATTCCTAGCTTTGGCAATAAAAATAGTATCAACTGTGTTAAATTCTGTTGTTAAAAATCCGCCTCAAGGTGGAGCAAAAGCAAGCACACAACAAGTTAGTAAAACACAAGCACCACAAAATAAGGGAACAGATCCCAAGGTAATAGCTGCCATAGTGGGAGCTGTAAGTCAAGCAGAAAGATCAAGAGTTGAGAATTTTAGAATAGTCTCAATAAATGAAGTTAAATGAATTGTATAAAAATTAAAGAAAGGGAGTAATTATGAAGTATCAAGTAAAAGTAGATGGAAAAGTTTATGAAGTTGAAGTAGAAAAAATCGGTGGAGGATTTCAATCTTTAACACCAGGATCATTAAATGCAGCAGGATCATACCAAGCTCAACCTGCACCTGCACCGCAAGCCGCACCTGCACCACAAGCAGCTCCTGCACCGCAAGCTGCACCAGCACCGCAAGCAGCTCCTGCAGCAACCGGAGGATCAGGAGAAGTAATTTCACCAATGCCTGGAAAAATTTTAAAATTAATTGCAAATGACGGAGCACATGTAGAAGCTGGAGATGTTATTTTAATTCTTGAAGCCATGAAGATGGAAAATGAAATTGTAGCACCAGTTAGCGGAACTTTAAGCCTTAATGTTACAACAGGACAAACTGTAGATACAGACGCATTATTGGCAACGGTTAAGTAATAATATTAGGAGGTAGACTATGCTTATAAGAACCTTACAAGGAATACTTGCCGAGTCAGGTTTTGCAAATCTTACTGTACAAAATTTAATAATGTTTTTTATATCATTTATTCTTTTGTACTTAGCGATAAAAAAACAATTTGAACCATTACTTTTGGTTCCGATTGCCTTTGGAATGCTACTAAGGAACTTACCTATGGCAGGACTTATGGAAACAGCAGAACCATGGCAATCTTCAGGAGTTTTAGCAATAATGTATAATGGTGTTAAGTCAAACCTGTTCCCATGCTTGATATTTATGGGTGTAGGAGCGATGACTGACTTTGGTCCATTAATAGCAAATCCTATTTCATTATTATTAGGATCAGCAGCACAAATCGGAATATATTGTGCATTTATTCTTGCTATTAAATTAGGTTTTACACCCCAAGAAGCAGCTTCAATAGGTATAATAGGTGGAGCTGACGGACCTACAGCAATATTTACAACATCAAATTTGGCACCACATTTATTAGCACCTATAGCAGTAGCTGCATATTCATACATGGCACTTATTCCTATGATTCAACCGCCAATCATGAAAGCACTTACTACAGAAAAGGAAAGAGAAACTAAAATGGTTGCTCTTAGACCGGTTTCAAAAACTGAAAAGATTATTTTCCCTGTAGTAGTTGTATTATTTACAGCACTATTATTACCAGATGTAGCACCTTTATTAGGATTATTAATGCTTGGCAACTTATTTAAAGAAACCGGATTAACTGACAGACTTTCAGATACTGCACAAAACGCATTAATGAATATAGTAACTATTATGCTTGGTTTAACAGTTGGTGCAACAGCTGAAGGAAATAATTTCTTAGCCAAGGAAACACTAATGATTATAGGACTCGGTCTATTTGCATTCTGCTGTGCAACAGCCGGTGGAGTCATATTCGGAAAAGCTTTATACTATTTAACAGGTGGCAAGATAAATCCGCTAATCGGTTCAGCAGGTGTATCTGCAGTACCTATGGCAGCAAGAGTTTCACAAGTTGAAGGTAGAAAATATAATCCTACAAACTTCTTACTAATGCATGCCATGGGACCGAACGTAGCTGGAGTTATCGGATCTGCAGTAGCTGCAGGTGTGTTCTTGCTACTATTTAAGATGTAATAATACTTCAATTGTGAAGTTTATTCTATAACATAACAAAATTTCAAGGAGGTAATATTTTGAGTAAAGTTATGGAACTAAAAGACGCCATTGCAAAATATGTTGAAGATGGCGATGTAATATCCTTAGGTGGATTTACAACAAATAGAAAGCCATACGCTGCTGTAAACGAAATACTTCGTCAAGGACAAAAAGATTTCATAGTTGAAGCAGGACCGGCTGGAGGAGATTGGGATACTTTAATAGGAGCTGGAAGAGTAAAGGCATACATAAATTGCTATACTGCTAACAGTGGTTATACAAATGTATCCAGAAGATTTAGGGCAGCTATCGAACAAGGAACACTTCTTATGGAAGATTATTCACAAGATGTTGAAATGCAAAGAATTCACGCTGCGGCTCTTGGTCTGCCATATTTACCGGTAAAGCTTATGATGGGTTCCAGCTTAGTTGATAAATGGGGTATTTCTAAAGAAGAAAGAGCAAAAATTGATAAATTGCCAAATGATAAATTCATTTATGTCGAAAATCCTTTCAAGAAGGGCGAAAAAGTAGTAGCAGCACCGGTTCCGGAAATTGATACAGCCATTATTCATGTTCAAATGGCTTCACCTGATGGAACAACAAGAATTTTGGGAAATACTTTCCACGATGTTGATATAGCAATAGCAGCAAGAAAAGTTATTGTAACTTGTGAAGAACTTGTTTCTGACGAATATATTAAAAACGTAGGTAGCGACGATAACAAAATTCCCGGATTCTGTGTTGATGCAGTAGTTCATTGCCCACACGGTTCACATCCATCTCAAGTGTATGGATATTATGATTATGATGCTGACTTCTTTAAGATGTATGACAAGGTTTCAAAAACTCAAGAAGACTTTGATGCATTCTTAGATGAATGGGTTTATGGAGTAAAAAGTCAAGAAGAATATTTGGATAAACTTGGAGCAACCAGATTAATCAATTTAAAGAATACTCCGGGATTTGGATACGCAACAGACGTATTGAAGAAGGAGGTAAAATAATGCCAAGATATGATAATTATACAAATAAAGAAATGCAAGCAGTTACTATTGCTAAGCAAATAAAAAATGGAAATATTGCAATAGTAGGAACCGGACTACCACTAATTGGAGCTTCACTTGCTAAAGCAGTGTATGCACCTGATTGTTATTTGATAGTGGAATCAGGACTTATGGACTGTGATCCTATAGAAGTACCAAGATCTGTTGGCGATAACAGATTTATGGCTCACTGTGCAGTCCACTGGACAAATGCAACTTATGTAGGATTTCAAGCAAATGAATATAAACATGATAAAAAGAGAATGATAGCTTTCATTGGTGGAGCACAAATAGATCCTTACGGAAACGTAAATTCAACCGTAATCGGTGATTACAATCATCCAAAAACAAGATTTACAGGCTCAGGTGGAGCTAACGGTATTGCAACTTATGTAAATACAATTATCATGATGCAACATCAAAAAAGAAGATTCATGCAAAAAATCGACTATGTTACAAGCCCTGGCTGGATAGACGGACCTGGAGGACGTGAAAAAGTCGGTTTACCTGGAAACGTTGGTCCACAAATGGTAGTAACAGATTTGGGTATTTTAAAATTTGATGAAGATACTAAGAGAATGTATCTTGCAGGATATTATCCGACATCATCACCGGAACAAGTTATAGAAAATACAGGATTTGACATTGATGTATCTCGTGCAGTTGAACTAGAAGCACCCGGCGAAGATGTTATAAAATTAATAAGAGAAGTTATAGATCCAGGCGAAGCATTTATCAAAAAGCCTGTTGAAGAATAAAGGAGAAAATATGGGTCAATATTCACTAGCATCATATTTTCAAAATATGAAAACCGTTGGTGCACCATTAAAAAAAGTTGATGAAGAAAATAAATCTGAGTTGCTTGCAGTAGAAAATGAAATTAGAGAACATATTGAAAAGTCTCTACAAGCCGGAAAACCGGATGAAAAAGTTAATGAAAGAGGAGAAATGACAGCACTTCAAAGAATTGCTGACCTCATTGACGAAGGAACTTGGTGCCCATTAAATTCACTTTATAATCCCGGAAATAATTCTCATGGAACTACAGCTGTAATAAAAGGACTTGCAAAAGTTGACGGAAGATGGGTTTATATTATTGCAAGTGATAATAAAAAATTAGCAGGTGCATGGATTCCCGGACAAGCTGAAAACTTGTTACGCGGTTCAGATACTGCAGAACGTTTAAGAATACCACTTGTTTATATATTAAATTGTTCAGGTGTAAAACTTGACGAACAAGAAAAAGTATATCCAAATAGACGTGGAGGCGGTACTCCATTCTATAGAAATTCAAGATTAAATCAATTAGGAGTTCCTGTAATAGTCGGTATTTATGGTACTAACCCAGCAGGCGGTGGATACCACTCTATTTCACCAACAATTCTTATTGCACACAAAGATGCAAATATGGCTGTAGGTGGAGCAGGTATATTAGGTGGTATGAATCCAAAGGGATTTGTAGATGAAGAATATGCTGAACAAATAGTTGAACAAACAGCAAATGCTAAGAAGGTTGCTCCTCCAGGATCTGTTGGAATTCACTTCTCACAAACAGGATTCTTCAGAGAATGCTATGCAGAAGAAGAAGGAGTATTAGAAGGAATCAGAAAATATTTAAGTATGTTACCAAAATATGATCCTGAATTCTTCAGAGTAGATACACCAAAACTTCCATTGTATTCAGCTGATGACATTTATTCAATTATTCCAATGAATACAAAGAGAGCTTATGACGTTTATGATGTTATTGCTAGATTATTCGATGGTTCTGAATTTATGGAATACAAAAAAGGCTATGGACCGGAAATGGTTACAGGACTTGCAAAAGTTAATGGTCTATTAGTTGGAGTTGTAGCAAATGTTCAAGGTCTATTACTAAATTATCCTGAATATAAAGAAAAATCAGTTGGTATGGGCGGAAAGCTTTACAGACAAGGTCTTATCAAGATGAATGAATTTGTTACTTTATGTGCAAGAGATAGATTACCAATTGTTTGGTTACAAGACACTACAGGTATTGATGTTGGTGATGATGCTGAAAAGGCTGAATTGTTAGGTCTTGGTCAATCACTTATTTATTCAATTCAAAATTCTGGACTTCCTCAATTGGAAATTACAATGAGAAAAGGTACTGCCGCTGCTCACTATGTACTTGGTGGACCTCAAGGAAATGACACAAACGCATTTTCACTAGGCTGTGCAGCTACTGAAATCAATGTAATGAATGGAGAAACAGCTGCTAATGCAATGTACTCAAGAAGACTTGTTAAAGATAAGAAAGCTGGAAAAGACCTTAAACCAACTATTGATAAGATGAATGAATTAATTCAAGATTATATCAATAAATCAAGACCAATGGCTTGTGGTCAAATGGGACTTGTAGATGAAGTTGTTAATATGAATCTTTGGAGAAATTATATAATAGCCTTTACAGAAAGCTGTTATCAAGATCCTGATTCAATTTGTCCGGTTCATCAAATGCTTACTCCAAGAGTTATAAGAGATTATGACAGAATAAATAATGTTAGATAATATATTTAATAATAAGGCGATATTTTTCGCCTTATTATTTTTTTTCATTATATTACGATTTATTCTTACTAAAAGAAAGACTAAACTTATAAAAGAGGTCTAAATATTAACAAAAGAATCAAAAATATATGTTGAAACTGGCTAAAGCACTATATTCCATCTATATGAATTTTGACAAAAATAAATATACATAGTAAAATATAAATGTAATTGGGTTAATCTTTTATAAATATTTATAAAAAGAGGGGAATAAATGAGCGATGTTATAACAATGGGTGTTGACGTTGGATCAACAGCTTCTAAAAGCGTTATTTTGAAAAATGGTAAAGAAATAATCGCATCATCATGCATTGACGTGGGTGCCGGAACTAGCGGTCCTGCAAGAGCAATTAAAGAAGGACTAGAAAATGCCAAAATTAGTAGAGATGATGTTGCCTATGTAATGGCCACAGGATATGGAAGAAATGCATTAGCTGAAGCAGACTACCAAATGTCTGAATTGTCATGCCATGCTAAGGGAGCTTATTTTTTATTTCCAAATGTTAGAACTATTATAGATATAGGAGGACAAGATGCAAAGGCATTAAAAATTGGCGATGGAGGTATGCTTGAAAATTTTGTAATGAATGACAAGTGTGCAGCCGGAACCGGAAGATTTTTAGATGTAATTGCAGGTGTCCTTGAAGTAGATGTATCTGACCTTGAAAAGTTAGATGCAAAATCTACAAAAAAGGTTGGCATCTCATCAACATGTACAGTATTTGCAGAATCAGAAGTAATTTCTCAACTGGCAAGCGGTGCTAAAATTGAAGATATTGTTAGGGGAATACATGACGCAATAGCTTCAAGAGTGGGTTCACTTGCAAAGCGTGTTGGATTAAGAGATGATGTAGTGTTTACAGGAGGAGTGGCGCTTAATAATGGAATGGTCAGAGCTTTGAGTGAAAACACCGGCCATAGAATTTTGACGTCACCTTTATGTCAACTGAATGGGGCCTTAGGAGCTGCCTTATTCGGTTATCAAAAATATAAACTTGTAGCTAGAAAAAAAGCTAGAGTTAAGGCATAAGTAGGAGGGAAATATGTCTGGAAAAGTAATTGAAAAAATACCGGGTAAAAAACCAAGACCAATAGAAGGTCATAAACCCGCAGCAGCAGTTTTAAGAGGTGTAGTAGATAGAGTTTATGGAGCAGCATGGGATGCTAAAGCAAGAGGAGAACTTGTTGGATGGTCATCATCTAAATTTCCGATTGAACTTGCAAAAGCTTTCGACTTAAATGTAACTTATCCGGAAAATCACGCTGCCACTACAGCTGCAAAAAAAGATGGCTTAAGATTGTGCCAAGCAGCTGAAGATATGGGATATGATAATGATATTTGTGGATATGCAAGAATCAGTCTTGCTTTTGCAGCAGGAGAACCTACTGATTCAAGAAAGATGCCACAACCTGACTTCGTATTATGTTGTAACAACATTTGCAACATGATGACCAAATGGTATGAAAATATTGCCAGAATGCACAATATTCCAATGATTATGGTTGATATACCATTCCAAAATACAATTGAAGTGCCGGAAGAAAAGGTAGATTACTTAATGGGTCAATTTAAATATGCAATTAAAGAATTGGAAAAATTGACCGGTAAAAAATTTGATGAAAAGAAATTTGAAGAAACTTGCAAGATAGCCAACAGGACAGCAGCTGCATGGTTAAAAGCTTGTTCTTATATGGCTTATAAGCCATCTCCACTTTCCGGATTTGATTTATTTAACCATATGGCTGACATAGTTGCAGCAAGATGTGAAATTGATGCTGCAGAAGGCTTTGAACTTTTAGCTGAAGAATATGAACAATCAGTTAGAGAAGGTACTTCTACATGGGAATATCCAGAAGAACATAGAATTTTATTTGAAGGTATTCCGTGCTGGCCGGCATTAAGGGCACTATTTAAACCGCTACAAGAAAATGGAGTTAATGTTACAGCAGTTGTTTATGCGCCTGCGTTCGGCTTCCAATACACCGATGTACGTTCAATGGCGGCTGCTTATTGTAAAGCTCCATGTTCAGTATGTATTGAAGATGGTGTTGAATGGAGAGAAACTATGGCTAAAGAAAATGGTATTTCCGGAGCCTTGGTAAATTATAACAGATCATGTAAACCTTGGTCAGGGGCAATGCCTGAAATCGAAAGAAGATGGAAGGAAGACCTTGATGTACCAGTAGTTCACTTTGACGGTGACCAAGCTGACGAAAGAAACTTCTCTGAAGAACAATACAAGACAAGAGTACAAGGTCTAGTTGAAATCATGGAAGAAAGAAAGCAAAAAAGACTTGCAGCTGGTGAAGATGTTTATACAAACTTCGATAACACTAAAGAAACTGACTGGTCAAAGACTACAATTTAACGGGGTGTATTATGGCTGAAATAAAAGAATTATTAGAAAAATTTAAACATATTGCTGAAAATCCGAGAGAACAATTGGATAATTACCTGGCTCAAGGTAAAAAAGCTGTTGGGGTATATCCTTTTTATGCACCGGAAGAAATAATTTATGCAGGCGGTCTTGTACCCATGGGAGTATGGGGAGGAGTTGGACCTATTGACAAAGCTAAAGAATATTTTCCGACATTTTATTATTCTTTAGCATTAAGATGCTTGGAAATGGGTCTTGACGGAACATTAGACGGATTGAGCGCTTGTATGTTAACTACTCTAGACGACACATTAAGACCTCTCTCTCAAAATTATAAGGTTTCTGTAGGAAAGAAAATACCAATGGTATTTTTAAACCATGGTCAACATAGAAAAGAAGAATTTGGAAAAATTTACAATGCAAAAATATTTGATAATGCTAGAAAAAGATTAGAAGAAATTTGCAATGTTAAAATAACTGATGAAAATCTGAAAAAAGCATTTGAAGTTTATAATGAATATAGAAGTTTAAAAAGAGAATTTATAAAACTTGTCGGCAGTCATTCTCAAACAATTAAGGCATCTGACAGAGCGTATGTGTTAAAAGCTTCATATTTTATGTTAAAAGATGAATACAATAAGCTTTTAAAAGAACTTATTGAAAAGTTAAAAGCTCTACCGGAAGAAGAAAACTTGGGACCAAGAGTTGTAACATCAGGAATTATAGCTGATAATCCGGGTTTATTAAAAGTTTTAGATGAATTTAATATTTGTGTAGTGGCTGATGACGTTTCACATGAATCAAGGGCATTAAAGATTGATGTTGATACTTCAATTAACGATCCAATGTATGCGTTGGCAGATCAATTTGCCAGAATGGATGAAGACCCAATGCTATATGATCCAGATATTTGGAAAAGGCCTAAATATGTTGTGGACCTAGCTATTAATAATGATGCTGATGGATGTCTACTCTTTATGATGAATTTCAACGATACTGAAGAAATGGAATATCCTTCTTTAAAACAAGCATTTGAAAAAGAAGCAATCCCGCTAATTAAAATGGGTTATGACCAACAAATGACTGACTTTGGTCAAGTTAAAACTCAACTTGAAACATTCTCTGAAATGGTAGAATTAAATAGAATTTAATGGATCCATGTCAAATATTTAAAGACTCGAATTTTTCGAGTCTTTTTTACATAATAAATTGCAAATAATATTGCAATACTAAATTAAGCTAAACTCATATAAACAATTCAAATGGAGTTTGATAATTTAGACATTACCTAAGTCTATTATTGAGCTCCATTAAATTTTGCAACATATCAATTATATTAAATAGAATATTTATTTCTTTTTAACATTTAGTTTCACAACAATTATATCCAACATTAAACGGACAATAAAATTCATATTTTTTTGCATCTTTATTAATTCTATGATATACTATTAAATTTTACTTTTTTTATTATTTCTGATATACTTTAATAGGGTATAGGAGGTAAAGAATGTTTGATATAGGCGATAAAGTTGTGTATCCTATGCATGGGGCAGGCACAATTGTTGCAATTGAAAAAAGGGAAATTTTAGGCAAAGAACACCAGTACTATGTCTTGCTTTTGCCTATAAACAGGTTAAAGGTAATGGTCCCTGTAAAAAATGCTAATGATATTGGTGTTAGAAGAATTATGGAAGTTAATGATATGGAGAAAGTGTTAGAGGAACTTTCGTCAGATGAAAAGCTGAAAATGCCTAAAAATTGGAATAGACGTTATAGATTTAATTTAGATAAAATTAAGTCTGGAAATTTGATTGAAATTGCCGGGGTCATAAAGTCACTTGAAAAGATTGACGCAAAAAAATCCCTTTCAACAGGGGAAAGAAAAATTTTAAATGATGCAAGAATGATACTAATTTCTGAGATGGCTCTTGTTTTTGACAAGGATGTAGATGAAATTATTTCAATGGTTGATGAGGCAATTTTCGGATAGGGGGAATACTTATTAATAATAACCGTTCTTTAGTAGAGAAAATATTTAAGGTTTTATTTACACTTATAGGAGCTGGAGCAGGTTTCTTTTTTGTTTCTTTAATATCTGAAATAGAGTTTATGAAAAACATTGGGAATGAATATGTAGTTTCTGGAATTTTCTTAATTATTATTTTTTTATTTGCACTTATTTTTTATTTATTATCATCCAGGGTGTTCAATTCTCTAGTAGAACTTTTAGGAATTTGGGAAAAAGAATTAAAGGCAAGGTCATTAACTGAAATAATTTTTGCCGTACTTGGAATCATTATTGGATTTATAATTGCATTTTTAGTTTCACAACCAATTTATAAAATTCCTATACCTTATGTTGGAAGTGCTATTTCAATTATACTCTATGGAATTCTAGGATATTTAGGGTTAAAAATAGGTCTTTCTAATAAAGATGTTTTAAACAGTAAATTCAAGGAACTTATTACATCTACTAAAAAATCTGTTAAGGATAAACAAAAGAATATTTCCGTTGATGGAGTACCAAAAATACTTGATACTTCTGTAATTATTGATGGGAGAATTATAGATATTATAAAATCCGGTTTTATTGATGGAACAGTTGTAATTCCTGTATTTGTTTTAGAAGAACTCCAACACATAGCAGACTCTTTTGATGCTTTAAAAAGGAAAAGGGGCAGGAGAGGACTTGATGTAGTTAAAGAAATGCAAGGGTTAGACAATGTTAATATAATTATTGAAACAGAACCTTACGAAGACATTGCAGAAGTTGATTCAAAACTACTCAAGTTAACAAGCGATTTGAATGGGAAAATTGTAACTAATGATTATAACTTAAATAAAGTAGCTTTGGTACAAAAAATATCAGTTTTAAATATTAATGAACTTGCCAATGCAGTAAAACCTATATATCTTCCGGGAGAAGAAATGCAAATACAAGTAATAAAAGCTGGAAAGGAACTTAACCAAGGGCTGGGATATTTAGATGATGGAACTATGATTGTTGTTGAAAATGGAAAAAATCTAATAGGACAAACAATAAATGTTACGGTAACATCAGCACTACAAACAGCAGCCGGCAAAATGATTTTTGCCAAGCCCAATGAATGATGAACAACTCTGACTAAGTCAGAGTTTTCTTTTTTATTAACCACATAAGAATAAATTTCAAATAATATAGTTTATTTTCTGTAACTTAATTCCTAATGGAATTCTTATGGTAAAATAAATTATAAATAGGTGGTGGTAAGGTGTCTTTTAATTTTAATGAATATCCCTATCCTTCAAGGAGAAGGGTAATTTTTTCAAACAAGGCAATGGTAGCGACTTCTAATCCAAGTGCAGCCTTAGCAGGAGTTGAAATTTTTAGAAAGGGCGGCAATGCTGTGGAGGCAGCTTTAGCAACGGCTATTTCAATGCCGGTTGTTGAGCCGACTTGTAATGGTCTGGGTTCGGATTTATTTGCTATAATTTTTTATAAAAAAAAGCTTTATGGAATAAACGGTAGCGGTAGAAGTCCAAGGTCAATTTCAATTAAGGCTTTAAAAGAAAGGGGATTAAACAAAATTCCTTTTTTCGGACCATGTTCAATAAATACGCCGGGGGCTGTGGGTGCATGGTTTGAAATATATAATAAATTTGGAAAACTTCCGATAGAAGAAATTTTTAAACCGGCCATAAGTTATGCAAGAGATGGATTTGCCCTATCCCCAAAGGTTGCCAAGCTATGGGATGATGAGGTGAAAAAATATTCATCACTTAAAAATATTCAAGGATTGGAAGAATTTTTTGAACAGTTTACAAATGATGGAAAAGCTCCAAAAGCCGGAAATATAGTTAAGAATGAAAATTTAAAAGCCACCCTTGAAGAAATTTTAGCTACAAGGGGAGAATCTTTTTATAGGGGTGAGCTGGCTGAAAAAATAGACAAATATATAAGGGAATGTGGAGGATATTTGTCAAAATCAGATTTGGAAAATTATAAGGCCCTATGGGTTAAGCCCATCAGTATTAATTATCGGGGAATAGATGTATGGGAAATGCCACCTAACGGACATGGAATAACCGTTTTAATGACTTTGAATATCCTAAAAAATTTTTCTTTAGAATCAAGAGAAGATCCACAAACTCTTCACAGGATTATTGAAGCAATAAAAGTTTCCATGTCTGATACTGCAGAGCACATAACTGATCCTTCCAGCATGAGATACACAACAAGTGAATTATTGTCTGAAGCTTATGCTGATGAAAGAAGAAAACTTATAAAAAATACTGCTGAAAAGTTTAGTGCAGGAGTTCCTTTCAGCCCTTCAACAGTATATATTGCAACTGCTGACGAGGAAGGAAATATGGTTTCTTTAATCCAATCAAATTATAATGGATTTGGCTCAGGGCTTGTTGTTCCGGGGGCTTCAATTTCCTTAAATAATAGGGCGGCAAATTTTTCCTTTATGGAGGATCATGTTAATGCATTATCCGGCGGGAAGTTACCCTACCATACTATAATACCTGGCTTTTTAACAAAGGCCGGCGAGGCACTGGGACCTTTTGGAATTATGGGAGGATTTATGCAACCTCAGGCCCACGTTCAAGTGCTGACAAACATGATAGATTTTAACCTTAATCCACAAGCGGCCCTTGATGCACCAAGATTTATGTGGACAGGTGATAAAAGAGTGGAGATTGAAATGGACTATCCTAAATATTTACTGAATAATTTGAAGACAAGAGGTCATGACCTAATAATAAAATCTGATTATACGGATATGGGTAGAGGTCAAATAATTTTAAGGATGGACAACGATGTTTATATTGGGGCAACTGAAAAAAGAACTGACGGTTATATAGGAATTTATTGATAAAAAAGTATTTTATTATTAGCTGTTGAAAAATAATTTATGTTTATAATATAAATATTTGAAAATAATAAGAAAGCAATTTTAAAATGTTGCAAAATCCATGAATTATTGTATTGAAGTTATTCTAATGGTATAATTAAAACAACACTAACGGAGGAACATATGAAAGAAGAACTGCTTAAGATTAAAGAAAAATCTTTAAATGATATAAAAAATGCACACGATATAAAAGAAATCGAAGAGTTAAAAGTTAAGTATCTGGGTAAAAAAGGCTATTTGACAGCTATTCTTAAAGGTATGGGCAAACTGTCAAAAGAAGAAAGACCGGAAATGGGTGCTCTTGCCAATGAAATAAGAGAAAATATAGAAACTTATATTAGTGAAAAAGAGAGAAATATAAGGAATGAACTTTTAGAAAGCAAGCTTAAAGATGAAAGAATAGATATTACATTAAAATCCGATGAGATAATTTTAGGACATTTTCATCCTTTAAAAAGAACTATTGAAGATTTGGAAGATTTATTTATTAAGATGGGTTTTTTGGTTTATGATGGACCGGAAATTGAAACAGTTGAAAATAATTTTGATTTACTAAATACGCCGGCAAATCATCCGTCAAGGGATATGACAGATACCTTTTATTTTGATGAAAAGAGCTTACTTAGAACTCAAACCTCTCCTTGTCAGATAAGGGCTATGAAAGAATTAGGAGCACCCCTTCGAATGATATGCACAGGAAGAGTTTTTAGAAATGATGAAGTTGATACTACTCATTCTCCTATGTTTCATCAAATGGAAGGCTTAGTTATTGATAAGAATGTTACAGTTGCAAATTTAATTCATTCTTTGGATTATTTTGTTAAGGTTTTTTTTGGGAAAGATATGAAAACAAGATATAGACCGCACTATTTTCCTTTTACGGAACCTTCTTTGGAAGTTGATACGACTTGTCCTAATTGCAAAGGTAAGGGATGTCCTTCATGTAGCCATACAGGATGGTCTATGGAACTTTTAGGATGTGGTATGGTTCATCCGAATGTACTTAGAAATTGCGGTATTGATCCTGAAATCTATTCCGGCTTTGCATTTGGCATGGGAATTGACAGAATTGCCATGGTACGATATGGCATAAAGGATATAAGAATGATGTTTGAAAACAATACTAAATTTTTGGAACAATTTTAGGAGGAAAAATGTTAGTACCTATTAAGTGGCTAAAAGATTATATAAACATAGATGAAGATATAAAAAAAATTGCTGATAAATTATCCGATTCAGGTTCTCATGTAGAGTCAATTACCATGAGAGGAGAAGGCATTAAAGGAGTTTATACTGCAAAAATAAATGAAATTAAAAAACATCCCAATGCCGATAAGCTTCTTATTTGTAGAGTTAGTTTAAAAGATAAGGACTTACAAATTGTTACAGGGGCAAAGAATATTTATGAGGGAGCTATAGTTCCTGTTGCTGTTGATGGATCAAAACTTGCCAAGGGCATAGAAATAAAGACTGGAGACCTTAGGGGCGTAGAATCACAAGGCATGATGTGTTCACTTGAAGAATTGGGCTTTGATATTTCTGTTATACCAAAGGAAGCCAGAAATGGGATTTTTATTTTTCCCAAGGATACAGAAATTGGAAAAGATGCAGCAGAGGTTCTGGACTTAAATGAACCTGTAATTGAATTTGAAATAACACCAAATAGGCCGGATTGTTTGTCGATTATTGGAATGGCTTTAGAAACTGCTGCAACTTTTGACACTAAAATTAAAAGGCCTTCAACAGAAGTAAAAAATCCCATGGTAGATATTGACAAGTATTTAGAGGGAATTGAAATAAAAACTCCAAATTGTTACAGGTATTATTCCAGGGTACTTACGGATATAAAAATAGGACCATCACCCTTGTGGATGCAAAATTATTTAATGGCAGCAGGAGTAAGACCTATATCAAATATTGTAGATTTAACCAACTTTATTATGTTGGAATATGGAATTCCTATGCATGCCTTTGATTTAGATTCTCTGCAAAATAAAAAAATAGTAGTAAGAGAAGCTAAAAATGGGGAAAGTATAAAAACACTTGACGGCAAAGTTAGGGATTTAGCTGAAGGTGACATATTAATAACCGACGGTCAAGAAATAATTGGACTCGGTGGAATAATGGGCGGGTTTGATTCTGAAATAAGTGAAAATACAAAGAATGTTTTAATTGAAGGTGCTTCATTTAACGGTGACAATATTAGAAAAACTTCTAAAAGACTTAACTTGCGTTCGGAGGCATCAGGAAGGTTTGAAAAGGGACTTGATCCCAATATCTGTGAAACTTCAGTTAATAGGATGTGTCATTTGGCGGAAACCTTGGGAATTGGAAAAGTATGTAGAGGCCACAAGGATAATTATAAAGATAAAAAGGATAAAAAGGTAATTAAACTAGGCAAAGAAAAATTAAACAATCTTATGGGCATGAATTTATCTGTTAATGAGATTGCAAAAATTCTGGAAAGATTAGAAATAAAATGCCAAATTGAAGGAGATATTATCACCGCTACAGTTCCGACTTTCAGAGGAGATATAAATATTGCTGAAGACTTGATAGAAGAAGTTTCGAGAATTTACGGATATGCAAACATAAAACCTAAAGCCTTGAGGGGAGAATTATCTGTAGGTTCACGCCCACACCATAGAGAAATTGAAATGAAGATAAAAAGTTTTTTGACAGGTCTTGGCTATAATGAATTCATGACTTATTCTTTTGTAAGTCCTACAATTTTTGACAAATTGAATATAGAGGCGGACAATCCAATTAGAGATACTTTGAATATCTTAAATCCCCTTGGAGAAGATTATTCAATTATGAGACCTACAATAATACCTTCAATGATTGATGCTCTGGCAAAAAATGCTGCAAGGGCAAACGAAAATGTTGCAGGTTTTGAAATTGGGAATACTTTTTTCAAATCCGAAGGTGAATTACCTGAAGAAAAATTAAAATTAGTCATGGGATTTTATGATATTGGAGATTTTTATTTTCTAAAAGAAAGCATAGAAAAAACATTATGGACTGTAGGTTTATCAGGATTTGAATATGAAACAGTTAAAAAGCCCTATCTTCATCCTGGTAGATGTGCCGGAATTTACTATAAGGGTAAGTGCATAGGTGAGCTTGGGGAAGTTCATCCAAGCGTATTAAAGAACTATTCTCTTAAGAAGAGGGTTTATATTGCAGAGCTGGATTTTGATTTTATTTGTGATAATTCAATTAATAATTATATATTTAAAGACTTACCCAAATATCCATCAATAAAGAGAGACTTTGCATTTATAATGGACAGAGATATTGAAGCGGCAAGGATAGAAAAGATAGCAAGCGATAAAAGCGGAAATTTATTAGAATCTTTCAAGGTGTTTGACATATACCAAGGGAATAATATAGAAGAAGGCAAAAAGTCTCTTGCATTTTCTTTAGTATTTAGAGCTGGGGATAGGACTTTAACTGATGATGATGTCAATAAAATATCTTCAGAAGTAATTGAAGCGATAGAAAACGATTTGGGTGCTGTTTTAAGAAGTTAGGAGGTTTTATGTCAAAACGTGTAGAAATAAGAATTAAAGACATGAAATTTTTTGTTGTAGGCGAAGATGATGCGAGTTATATTAAAAGTCTAGCCGGACAATTAAATTCTAGAATTTCCAATATGGAAAGATCAAACTATAGGCTTAATCTATTAGAAGCAACAATTCTTGCAAGTTTAAATATTCTTGATGAGTTGGAAAAAGAAAAAAAGTCCACCGCGGATTTAAAAAATACCAGTGATGATAAGGCTCAAGTTCTTGAAAAAATTGAAGAACTCAGCAATCTAAAAAAGAAAATAGAAGAAATCTCTAAGGACTACAAAAAAACAACTAATGAATTAGAAGATTTGCGAAAAAAATTCAATAGGTCAAATGAAGAGTTAAAGGATAAGGTTACGGATAATTTTGCCAAGAATGATAAAATTAAGGCATTAAAGGCTGAAGTAACTGAATTACAAGAAGAAAATTCTAATCTAAGAAATAAAAATCAAGAAGCTCAAAAGAAAATAATTGATTTATCAAGAGAACTTGAAAGTTTATATGATGAAAAATAGTTATGAAATTTTGGCACCCGCAGGTAATTATGATACACTAGTTGCAGCAATATCGGCAGGTGCCGATGCACTTTATTTGGGTGGTCAAAAATTTTCGGCAAGGGCAAAGGCAAATAACTTTACGTTAGATGAAATTAAAAGAGCTGTTGATTATGCACATCTGCATGATAAAAAAATTTTTGTAACCATAAATATCTTAATTAGCGACGAAGAATTATTTGAGGCTCTAGAGTTTGTAAAAAATTTATATTCATTAAATGTAGATGCACTTATAGTCCAAGATTTAGGGTTGGCATGGATAATAAAAAAAGAATTTCCTGATTTTGAACTTCATGCATCAACGCAAATGACCATTAATAATTACTACGGAGCTAAATTTTTAAAAAAATTAGGTTTTAAAAGAGTTGTCTTAGCTAGAGAAACATCATTAAATGAGTTAAAACTTATTAAAAATAACTTAGATCTTGAAATAGAAACATTTATACATGGAGCTTTGTGCGTTTCATATTCCGGGCAATGCCTAATGTCATCTATGATCGGCGGTAAATCAGGTAACAGAGGAGAATGCAGAGGACCTTGCAGGAAGTCTTATCGGTTAGTTTCAAAAAATGGCAAGGAAATTTCCAATAGAAAATATTATCTTTCTACAAAAGATTTGAATACTTTAGATACAGTGGGAGAACTTTTGCAAAATGGGGCGTATTCATTAAAAATTGAGGGGAGAATGAAAAGCCCTTTTTATGTTTATGAAATTGTAAGTACCTATAAAAAAGCCCTTGATGGAAAATTAAGAGAAAAAGACAGACAAGATACTTTACAAATATTTAATAGAGGTTTTACCAAGGGCTTATACAAAGGAGATTTTGGTGAAAATTTTATTTCTCCTGACAGACCTGATAATAGGGGAGTTGAAATAGGAGAAGTTCTAGGCAAACAAAATAAGTCCTATCTGGTAAAATTTTATGAAAACATTGAAGAGGAAGACGGTCTTGAATTCCGAGGGGATACAGAATATTTTGGAATAAAAGCGGGTAGAAGTTATGAGAAAAATAAAGAATATAGGATTAGTGTAAAAAAAGATATACATTTTCCGTCAAAAATAAATAGAACTTTTTCATCAAGCTTGCATAAAAAAATCGAGTCCAAAATGAAAGATACTCCTAATTTTAAGAGGGATATTAATTTTAAACTAATTGCAAAAAAGGGAGAAAGTGCATATCTGGAAGGTCAAAGTTGTGGCTTTAAGGCAGCCGCTTTTTCTGATGATTACGTAGAAAATTCAAGAAAAGCCCCATTAACACCTGAAAAAATATATACAAACCTTAATAAACTGGGGGATAGCATATTTGAAATTAAAAATTTTCAAAGTGAAGTTGAAGATGATTTATTTTTGAAGACTTCTCAGTTAAACAAAATAAGAAGAGATGTGACAAAAGCATTAGAGGAAAAAATAATACATTTAGACAGGAAAATAATTAAGCCGGAAATAGGATTTAAAGATTCTTATATTAAAAAGAAAGAAAGCATATACGTAGAACTTTCATCAATTGAGCACTTAAAGTTAATAGGTGATGAAAATGCAAATATCATAATAAGATATTATGACTTGGATAAAATTAACCTTAACAATATTAATTATAAAAATATTTTTGTCAAATTGGAAAAGATATATGACACAGAGGAACTGGAAAGCATAAAACAAAAGTTAAATGGCTTGAATATAAAGGGCGTTTTTTTAAACAATTTATCACAAATTGAAATCTTGTCAGATTTTAATTTTGAAAAACACGCAGACATTGGAATGAATGTTTTTAACAGTCTTAATGTAGAATTTTTAAAGCACTGTGGTTTTTCTTCAGTGACCTTATCTCCCGAATTAAATTTAAGTCAAATTAAAGAGATAGTCTCTAAGGAAGATTTCAATTTAAACATAATCGCCTATGGGAAAATTCCTGTAATGACTATGGAGCATTGTCCATATGCTCTCATTAAAGGCTGTAAAAGTAACAATTTATGTGGAACTTGTCCATACAATAATTATTTTCTAAGAGATGAAAAAAATATTGATTTTGAAGTGATTAGGAAAGGGCACATTACAGAAATTTTAAATTCATATCCTATTTTTTTAGATAAAGAGTTGAAAGAATTGAAAGACCTAAATATATCAAAAATAATAATATCAGATTCATTTTTAAAGGATGTTTACTCATATTATAAATTAGGCTACAATAAGGAGGATGGGGAAGTCCTTAAGAATAAGATAAAAGAAGTTAATCATTCTTTAACAAAGGGGCATATTCATAGGGGGATATTATGACTTTTGAAAAAGCTATCAAAACTTTAGAATTAGATAAAATATTAAAGACTTTAAAATCTTTTGCATCTTCCGCCATAACCATAGATTATATAGATCAAATAGAAATATCTACAAATTTTGAAGAAATTCAAAAAAGACAGAAAGAAACTTCGGAAGCCGTAAATCTTTTGATAAAAAAAGGCAACCCGCCCTTATTTGGAATAATGAGTTTAAAAGATACTTTAAAAAGAGCATCTATAGGTGGAGTGCTTAATCCGCAAAATCTAATTAATGTTAGCGATTTTTTGAGGGTAGCGAGGTTTTTAAAAAATTATCTAAAAAATGACAGCAAAGATGAGCCTGATATTGATATCAGTATTATTACAAATCTAATAGATTCACTTTATATAAATAAAAAACTAGAAGATTCAATTAATCAAAAAATAATATCATCAGACCAGATAGCAGATGATGCATCAAGAAAATTACTTTCTATTAGGAGAAGTATTGTAAAACTGCAAGGATCATTAAGGGATAAATTAGAAAAAATTTTGCAAAGCCATAAAGATTATCTTCAAGATTCTATTATTACAATGCGTGAAGGCAGGTATGTAATTCCGGTAAAAAATGAAAACAAATCAAAGGTAAAGGGGCTTGTGCACGATATGTCCGGGTCCGGGCAGACAGTGTATATTGAACCGTTGGAAATCGTCAATGCCAATAATGAAATTAAAACACTAAAAATAGAAGAAAAAGAAGAAATAGAAAAAATACTGAAAGAACTATCAGAAGAGGTTGGCGAATTTGCAACATTAATAGAAGCAAATGAATTAATTCTAAAGGAATTGGATTTTATATTTGCCAAAGGGAAACTTTCGTTAGAGATGGGAGCCTTTCAACCAAAATTAAATAAAAGAAGGTATATAAATTTAAAAAATGCCTACCATCCACTTTTAGATAAAAAAACTGCAGTGCCTATTGATATATATATTGGGGATAAGTTTACTTCTTTGATAATTACAGGACCCAATACAGGGGGAAAAACTGTAACGTTAAAGACATTGGGGCTTTTGCTGCTTATGGTTCAGTATGGTTTACATATACCGGCTGAAGATAGTTCAGAAGTTGGAGTATTTGAAAAACTTTTTGCGGATATTGGAGATGAACAGTCTATAGAACAAAATCTTTCAACCTTTTCATCACATATGACAAATATTGTAAATATAATCAATGAAGTTGATGAAAATTCCCTTGTTTTATTTGACGAGTTAGGAGCCGGTACAGATCCTACAGAAGGTGCGGCTCTGGCTAGAGCAATTATGGATTTTATGTTAAAACGTAAAATAAGATGTTTATCAACAACCCATTACAATCAGCTAAAAATATATGCCTTAACAACTGAAGGTGTACAAAATGCATCAATGGAATTTAATATTAATACTCTGTCGCCCACTTACAAGTTACTAATCGGTTTGCCGGGTAAATCTAATGCATTCGAAATATCTAAAAGATTAGGCCTAACTGAAAAAATAATAGATGAGGCAAGAAGATTAATTTCAAAAGAAAATATAGAGTTTGAAAAAGTTCTGGCTTCTATAGAAGAAGATAGGGCAAAGGCTAGAGAAGAAAAAGGAATAATAGAAAATTATAAGTTAGATTTACAAAAACAAAATATAAGACTTGAAAAAGAATTAAAGAAAGTTGAAGCTTCTAAAGAAAAAATAATAAAAGAAGCAAAAGATGAAGCTAAGCGTATTCTTTTATCAACTAAAGAAAATGTTGATTTGATAATTGATCAAATAAATGACATTAAAAAAGAACTTACAAGTGACCAGGCACGGCGTTTACAAGAATCTGGAGATTTATTGAGAGAAAGCTTAAAAAAAGTTAGAGAAGATAGGGACTTAGTGATTGAAAGATCTAAAAATCCGGTTGATAAAATTAAAGTTGGGGATAAGGTTAGAACAAGCTTTGGAACTGTAGCAACAATTTTAGATTTACCAGATAACCGTGGAAATGTTTATGTTCAAGCCGGAGTCATAAAAATGAAAGTACCCAAAGACTCATTAACTAAAGTTAATGAAGATGAAGAAAAATCCAAAATAAGGATGGGTAATATTATACGGGCAAAAGCCCAAGTTGTAAAAAGTGAAATTGATTTAAGAGGAAAAACCTTTGAAGAGTCAAGAGATCTTGTTGATAAATATCTTGATGATGCTTTTTTGGCGGGTTTAAAAACTGTAAGACTTATACATGGTAAGGGAACAGGGCTTTTAAGAAAAAAAATTAGAGAATATCTTAAAAGACATAAAAATGTTAAATCATTTGAAGATGCACCCTTTAACGAAGGCGGAGATGGGGTTACCTGTGTTAATTTAAAGTAAGGAGATAGTATGATTAATTTTAAAGAAGAAATAGTTAATATTTTAGATGAAAACATTGAAAGTTTAAATAAGGAAGAAATTGAAAGAATGATTGAAATTCCACCTGATTATAAAATGGGAGACTATGCCTTTCCGGTTTTTTCCCTAGCAAAAATCTATAAAAAAAGTCCTGCTCTTATAGCAAAAGATTTGGCTGCAAATATAAAATCTAAATATTTTGATAAAATTGAAAACAAGAATGCCTATCTTAATTTTTTTATAAATAAAGAAATTTTAACAGCAGAAGTCTTAAAGGAAAGTATTGAAAAAAAAGAAAATTACGGAAAGAGTAAAATTGGCAATGGAAAAAATGCAGTAGTCGAATATTCATCAACAAATATTGCAAAGCCTTTCCACATTGGGCACATAAGATCAACAGTTATAGGTGATTCAATAAAAAGGATTTACAAGTTTTTGGGCTATAATACCATAGCTATAAATCATTTGGGAGATTATGGAACACAATTCGGAATGCTTATATATGCCTATAAAAAATGGGGCGATAAGAAAAAAATTGAAGCTAATCCCATTGATGAATTATTAAAGCTTTATGTAGAGGTAAACAAATTAGCAGAAGAAGATCCTAAGGTAAAAGATGGATGCAGGTATTGGTTTAAAGAACTTGAAGATGGAAATGAGGAAGCGGTTGAAATTTGGAAGTGGTTTAAAGAAGTTTCCTTAAAAGAGTTTAACAGAGTATATAAAATGCTTGATATTGAATTTGATTCATATAATGGAGAAAGTTTCTATTCTGATAAAATGCCTGAATTAATTGAAGATTTAAGAAGTAGAAATATTCTTGAAGAATCCGAAGGAGCAGAAATTATCAATCTAGATGAATATGATTTGCCACCTGCGATAGTTGTAAAAAGCGATGGTACAACAATTTATCTTACAAGAGACTTGGCTGCAGCGAAATTCAGACATGAAAATTATAAGCCCTTCAGAAGTATATATGTTGTAGGTTCTCAACAAAGCCTTCATTTTAAACAGTTGAAAGCATCACTCAAAAAGGCGGGCTTTGATTGGTATGACGAAATTATTCACGTACCTTTTGGAATGGTTTCTCTTGAAGAAGGAACCCTATCAACAAGGAAAGGCAAAGTTGTATATTTGGAAGATGTTTTAAATAGATCCATTGACAAAGTGTGTGAAATTTTAAATGAAAGAGAGAAAGAAAAAGGAGAAAAGCTTGAAAATAAAGAAGAACTCTCTAAAATAGTCGGAATTGGAGCGATAAAATTTCAAGAACTTTTCAACCAAAGAATAAAAGATTATGTATTTAATTGGGACAAGACCTTGTCATTTGAAGGAGAAAGTGGACCTTATGTTCAATATGTTCACGCTAGAATTTGTTCATTGTTAAGAAAGGGAAATTTTTCCTTGGACAGTAAATTTGATTTTACAAGCTTAAAAGGAGAAGAAGAAATTGACATCTTAAGAAATCTTTATAATTTCACTAATGTTGTCATTGATGCAAGCAATAAATATGAACCCTATTTAATAACAAGATATATAGTTGACTTAGCTAAAAAATTCAATAAATTTTATACTCAAAGACCCATTCTTGTAGAGAATGAAATAATAAAAAATACAAGATTACTTCTATGTTATAGCGTAAAGAACGTAATAGGGGAGGGTTTATATTTATTGGGTATTAAAGCACCTGAAAAAATGTAGAGGAGTAATTTATGAATATTTTTGAAGATTTAATATTAGTGTATAAAAAAACAAGTAAAGAAACTTTTAATAACATCAGTAAAAATCCGGTATTTTTATTAGTCCCAATATTTTTTGGAGCCTTATATCAATTGGTGGTGAATTTATTTTCAATTTATATAGGTCCCATGCTTGGAGTTTTAGCAGGATTTTTAACGCCTATTATATTTTCAATGATATTATCAAGCTATTTTTCCCTATGTAGTGACCTTATCTTTTACAATAGGCTTAACTTTAGTAATTTTACAAAGAGATTTACTGAGTATGCAAATTCTGTATATTCTGTTTATTTTATACTGATATTAATATCGTGGATAAGTCCAATACTTGGCAATTCATTTGCTATGAATTTTTTGATATCCATACTTTTGACAGCTCTTTTTAATCCAATTGCAGAAGAAATTTATATTGGAAATCAAGTTTATACAAGTGCCTATATAAAAAGTTTAGAATTTTTAAAAGAGAATGCCATATTATGGTTTCCGCCATTTATTATTTATATGTTAATTTTAAAACTATTAGGTTTTACTATTTCAACAACCCTATTAATGTCAAATATTATTGACATTCCATTAGGTAATTTCAATATGTCCCCTTTAATGGGAACGAACAATATAAAGTCACTATTGGCTCTAATTATAACAGGCGTGTATGCCATTTTTAGGGGAAATTTATTCAGAATATTAAATAATTCAAGCAGAAGGAAAAGAACCTACATGGGAGATTTATAATGACATATACAGAAAGCTTAGAAAAAGAAATAAAAGCAAAAATTAACGAAATTGGATTTATAGAACTAAAAGAAGATGTAAAAATTAAAGATAATATTTATTTAAAAAAGGGGATAGACTATCCCCTTAAATTTTCATATCTCAAAAGTGGATTAAAAGATGACACCATATCCAAGGGGATAGACTTAGATAAGCTAATAGATTCAATGTTATTTCTATTGGGCATTGACAGCCCTAATTTAGATAAGAAAATATACGAAAAATTAGTTAAGGAAATATTAGCGAAACCCGCAGATTATATAATTGAAAAAACAAATCAATATTTTAATGAAGATTATCTGGATGCAATTATATATTGCAGGGCCTATAGAAAAATATTTAATGAAGATATAAGGATAAAATTCATAGAATTACAAGGAATTGAATACTATATAAAAAGCCGTGAAAAAAACTTTTCACATGTTGAAATGGATAAAATCAATGCAGAAATAACAAATAATTACCTGGACCTAATCCAGGAAAATAAGGAATTTGCTTTACCGTATCTAAGTCTCGCGTATATTTATGAAAAAAGAAGCCATTATATTAAAGCAAAACTTTACTTGGAAAAATATATTAATTTATCAAAGGACCAAACATCTGTACAAGAAGCAAGAGAGGAATTAATAAAAATTGAAGATTATGTAGCAGTTGAAACGGCACAAACATATCTTGCTTATGGAGAAAATTATAAAGCACTGGATGCCTTAAACAAGGTTAGCATGGATTATGAAGATGAATATTTGTTATATTTATTAAAAGGGCAAGTGCAATATAACTTAGGAGAATTTAAAGAAGCAATTAAAGACCTGGAGAAATCCTGCAAAAAAGAAATTACAGAGAATAATGCAACATTATTGGCTATGTCTTATACACAAAATGGACAAATTTCACCTGCAAAGAAAGTTTTGGAAGAAGCGATAAGAAAAACAAACGATTCAAATATCTTATATTATGATCTGGGAATTATAAATTTAAAGCAAAACAACCTAAATAAAGCATTGGATAATTTTAAAAATGCCTACAAACTAAAAGCTGATAATGAATTACTTAAAATAATAGAAAAATTGGAAAAAAATCTTGACAATAAATAAAAAAGGCTATATACTAAAACAGCTGTCACAGGACAGATATAATCCAAGTAAAAAAAGCGTAAAAAAGAAATAAAAAAAGCTTGACAGAAACAAAAGAGGATTATATAATAAAAAAGCTACTTCAAAAGTAGCCAAGAAACATGATAATTAAATAGTGTAAGAATAAAATC
>CABTZF010000025.1 GCA_902489255.1 uncultured Peptoniphilus sp.
CCTTAAAGAGAAATTGTTTTGGCATGAAAAATTTCAATTTGTTTAGAAAAAGAATTATGTTTGCTTGTAAGTAGTGATAGGAAATTAGGGAAATTTCGCAAAACCCCTAGGGGTTTTGTTTGCTATGTTTATTTTTAGTAGTTTTTTAGTTATTTTAGTTTTGTTATTTTATTAGCGTATATGTATTGATTTTTAAATGAAAAGAGAGACTCGAGCTAACGAGCCTCCCCAACATTTGACAAAGAGCCTTTAATTTTATCTATTTAATTTTATCGTGAGTTCTTAAATATTCATCAATAGATTTAGCGGCTTTTTTTCCTGCACCCATGGCGAGAATTACTGTTGCAGAACCTGTTACGGCATCTCCGCCTGCAAATATATTTTCTCTTGATGTTACAGCTTCTTCATTGATTATGATGCCGCCTTTTTTATTTATAGCTAAATTTTTTGTAGTGTGGGCAATTAAGGGATTAGGTGTTGTTCCTAAAGCCATTATTACTGTTTGAAAATCTTCTGTAAATTCTGAACCCGGGATTGGAACAGGTCTTCTTCTGCCGGAAGCATCAGGTTCACCGAGTTCGTTTCTTATACATTTACAAGCTTTAACCCAACCGTTTCCGTCTGAAATTATTTCAATTGGCGCTGTAAGCATTTGGAAGTGAATGCCTTCTTCTTTGGCATGACCGACTTCTTCAACTCTTGCAGGAAGTTCTTTTTCTGTTCTTCTATAAAGAATGGAAACATCTCCGCCAAGTCTTTTTGCAACTCTTGCAGCATCCATGGCAACATTTCCGCCACCTATAACTGCAACTTTTTCTCCTACATTTACAGGGGTATCATATTCCTTATCGAAAGATTTCATTAAGTTATTTCTGGTTAAAAATTCATTAGCCGAATAAACTCCGTTGAGGTTTTCTCCGGGTATGCCCATAAACATGGGAAGTCCGGCTCCTGAGCCTATAAAGATGGCTTCATAGCCTTCATCTAAAAGTGAGTCTACAGTTACGGTTCTGCCAACTATAACGTCATTTTCAATTTTTACTCCCAAATTTTTTATATTATTAACTTCGTATTCAACAATTTTTTTAGGAAGTCTGAATTCCGGAATTCCGTAAACTAAAACTCCGCCACTTTGTTGGAGGGCTTCAAAAATTGTTACCTGATAACCCATTTTTCTAAGTTCTCCCGCACAAGTAAGACCTGCAGGGCCGGCACCGATTATGGAAACCTTTCTGTCAAGATCCTTAATTGGACTGTTAAGGTCAATATTATTTTCTCTTGAGTAGTCGGCAGCAAATCTTTCTAATTTTCCTATAGAAACTGCATCGCCCCTTTTGGCAAGGACGCAACCTTTTTCACATTGACTTTCTTGTGGACAAACCCTACCGCAAATCGCAGGCAAAGCTGTATACATGGATAAGACTCTTGCAGATTGTTCAAAGTTTCCGTTGGCTATTTCTTTAATAAAACCCGGAATATCAATGGAAACGGGACAACCCTTTACACATCCGGGCACCTTACAGTTTAAGCATCTGCTCGCTTCAATAATTGCTTCTTGCGAAGTGTAGCCCAGGCATACTTCTTCGAAATTTTTATTTCTTACATTTGGATCTTGTTCACTTATGGGTGTCCTTTTCCACCTATCAGTAGCTTTTTCTATTTTTAATTTATCTAAATTTTCAGCCTTTAAATTTTTTTCATCAGAAATGGAAAATTCGTCTTTTGAACATCTACAGTGGTCATAAATTTTAGTTGTTTTACTATTGTTAAGATATTGCTTTGCTCTTGACATAGCACCGTCCCAGTCAACCAGATGACCGTCAAATTCAGGCCCGTCAACGCAAGCAAATTTTGTTTTACCGTCTATATGTACACGACAAGCACCGCACATTCCAGTTCCGTCTACCATAATGGGATTTAATGAAACAATGGTGGGGAGGCCATATTTTTTTGTAGTAAGGCAGACAAACTTCATCATTATCATGGGTCCGATACTTACACATTGATCATATTTTTTCCCTTGATTTTTGTATAAATCTTCAATCTTATTTGTTACCATTCCTTTGAAGCCGTAGCTGCCGTCATCTGTGCAAACATAAAGGTTATCGCAAACAGATTTTAATTTTTCTTCTAAGATAACAAAATCTTTATTTTTTGCACCCAAAATAATATCACAATGAAGACCGTGGTCTTTAAAATATTTGGCTTGAGGATAAACAGGGGCAGTGCCAACACCTCCGGCAACAAATAAATATTTTTTCTTTTTTAATTCTTCTATATCTTCATTACAAAATTCTGAAGGTCTTCCTAAGGGACCTACAAAATCTTTAAAATATTCATTCTTTTCAAATTGGCAGATTTTTTTAGTTGATTCTCCTGAAGCCTGTACTACAATTTGAATTGTACCTTTTTTTAAATCATAATCTGATATAGTTAGTGGTATTCTTTCTGAATATTTGTCAGCAATAACTATTACAAATTGTCCGGGCATGGCTGATGCCGCTACCCTAGGTGCAAAGACATCAAAGGAGTAAATGTTTGGTGCCAATTCTATTTTTTCAACTATCTTATTCAATCTATCTCCCTCCATAGAATAATTATAGCATATTTGTTAAATTAAAAACACATTAAAAGATTAGCAATTATTTATAATAGCATAGTAAAGGATTTTGTTATTTTGTTTTATTATTCGTCAAAAATAAAGCCTTGTTTTTTTAAAGAATCTAATATGGACTTTCTTTTCACAGGTATTTTTTTTGCTTGATTTATGACTTGACTTGTAAAGGAATCCATAGGTTTTTCAGGATTTCTCAGGTCATAATAGTTTTGCATAAGTTCATCATAATTTTTAAATTCATCTAAATAATTATCAAAAATTTTGTATGAATTTTCAAAAACTTTTTTTTCAATAGTTATACGTGGTTTTAATTGAGGATTTTGATCAGGGAAGCCTAATCCAAGGGCTATAACAGGGAATGTTAGTTTTGGAAGATTAAGTATTTTTATTACTTCATCTATATTATTGAAAATATTGCCGAAATAGTTAGTTCCATAACCCAATGATTCTGCTGCAAGGACTAGATTTTGTGCTTGTAGATATGAATCTGCCATAGCTTGAAAAAAAAGGTCAATTGAATTAAATAAATTTATTTCCTCACCTTTTTCTAAGCCAATTCTTGCATTTCTATAAAGGTCTGCAATAAATACTAAAAGTTCGCTTGAATCTTTCATGTAATCCTGACCGCCTATAAGAGCTAATTTATCTTTTATTTTTTGGTCGCTTATCCTTATTATTGAAGACCTTTGAAGTCCATTTGCCGACGGGGCTTGGTTTGCAGCCATAAGCATCGTTTTTAAGTCTTTTTCCTTTACTTTTTCTTTTTTAAATTTTCTTATTGTTCGGTGGTTTAATTGTATTTTTATAGTTTCGTTCATTGGAACCTCCATAAATTAAAAAAATTAATTATTTTATAAGGTCAATCTCCACAAGATTTGAAAGGTCCCGCCCTTTTTCTGTTAAGTAAATTGATGATTTGTCCATCTCTAATAGAGAAGAATTAAGATGTTTTTCAATCTCTTTTTCATAATATGAATAAAAAATTATGCCGAACCTTTTTTCAAAATCTTTAAAATTTATACCCTTAATTAATCTTATACCCATAATTGCATATTCATTAATTCTGTCTTTTTTAGTTAAGGTTTCTGAAAATACGTAGGGGAATTTATTTTTGTCTATAGAATTATAGTATTCGGCAAAAGAATAGCTGTTAGTGAATCTTTTTAAGGCTAAATTTGATGAGGCGGAAAGTCCAAGACCCAAATAATCCTCAAGTTTCCAATAGGATAAGTTGTGCTTGCACTCTAAACCTTTCTTTGCGAAATTTGAAATTTCATATTGTAAATATCCCAAAGAATTTAATTTATTAACAACAAAATGATACATTTCTCTATCTTCATCTTCACTTGGAAATATTTCAGGATTTTTTTCATACAAATTTTTTATCCTAGTTTTATCTTCAATTATTAGAGAATAATATGAAATATGAGTGGGATTTAAAATTTCCAGGATTTTTATAGATTCATAAATATCTTTTAATTTTTGATAGGGAAGACCAAGCATCATATCAAGGTTAAAGTTATTAATACCGGAGTTTTTAATATTTTCAACAGCTATAAAAATATCTTTTTTATTATGGATACGTCCCAGAACTTTTAATATTTTTTCGTTGAAGGATTGGGCTCCCAAGGAAAGTCTATTAATTCCAAAAGCTTTGTATGCTTCTAATTTTTCAAGATTTAAGGAATTGGGGTTTGCTTCGATGCTTATTTCAGCTTTGGGACTTAGTTTATATTTTTTTAGGGCGGACAAAATTTCTCCTATGTAAGTATAGGGAATGGAAGAAGGAGTTCCGCCACCTATAAATATTGTTGATATTTCTCTATTTTCTAAAAGATTATTGTATAGGGATATTTCTCTTTTTAAATAAGATATATATTTTTTCACTTGCTCAATATCTATAAGAGAAGAGCAGAAGTCGCAATATAGACATCTGCTCTTGCAAAAAGGAATATGAATGTAAATTGAGATATTATTTTTCTTCATCATATTTTAATACCGCTAAGAAGGCATCTTGAGGGATATCTACATTACCTACTTGACGCATTCTCTTTTTCCCTTCTTTTTGTTTTTCCAATAATTTTCTCTTTCTTGAAATATCTCCACCGTAACATTTTGCCAAAACATCCTTACGAAGGGCCTTGATTGTTTCCCTTGCTATAACTTTTGTTCCGATTGCAGCTTGAATTGGAATAGCAAATTGCTGTCTTGGGATTACATCTTTTAATTTTTCACAAATTTTTCTGGCACGGGCATAAGCCGTTGATTCATGAACAATCATTGAGAAGGCATCCACAAGCTCTCCATTTATTAAAATATCAAGTTTTACAAGCTGAGATTCTTGATATCCTGTCAATTCATAATCGTAGGAGGCATAACCTCTTGTTTTGGATTTTAGAGCATCAAAAAAGTCGTAGATAACTTCATTTAGAGGAAGATTATACCTTATTAGAGTTCTTGTTTCTTCCAAATAGTTCATATCAATAAAAATACCACGCCTATTTTGGCACAGGTCCATAACTTGACCAACATAGTCGGTAGGACACATAATTTCTGCTCTTACAATGGGCTCTTCCATACCTAAAATTTCTGTAGGTTCAGGCATATTTGTAGGATTTTGAATTTCTAAAATTTCACCATTAGTTTTTTTAATTTTATAAATAACTGAGGGCGAAGTTGTAACTATGTTCAAGTCAAATTCTCTTTCGAGCCTTTCCTGGATTATATCCATGTGAAGAAGGCCTAGAAAACCGCACCTGAATCCGTAGCCCAAAGCCTTTGAAGTTTCTTGGTCAAAAACCAGAGAAGCATCATTTACTTGAAGTTTTTCCAAAGCATCTCTTACTGAAGAATATTCTTCTCCTTCTCCGGGATATATACCGCAAAAAACCATCGGCACAACTTTTTTATAGCCAGGTAGAGCTTCCCTACAAGGATTTTTTACAGAAGTTATTGTATCGCCGACTCTGGCATCACCAACAACTTTTATGGAAGCACAAATAAAACCAACATCACCTGCAGCAAGTTCGTCAGAAGGGATATGACCATTTGCTGTAAAGCCGACTTCTACAACTTCAAAAGTTTTTCCTGTAGCCATCATTAAAATTTCATCACCGGCTTTAACTTTTCCATCGACAATTCTTACCTGACAAACAACACCCCTGTAAGAATCATAAATTGAATCAAAAATTAAGGCTTTTAAAGGTTTATTTTCATCACCGGAAGGTGAAGGAAAATTATCAACAATTCCATGCAAAACTTCGTCAATACCGATTCCGTTTTTTGCAGAAATTAAAGGAGCATCTTCAGCATCTATTCCAATAATATCTTCAATTTCTTTTTTAACCTCATCAGGGTGGGCTGAAGGCAGGTCAATTTTATTTAAAACAGGGAAAAGTTCTAAATTTTGATCAACTGCCAAATAAACATTAGCAAGAGTTTGCGCTTCAACACCTTGGGTGGAATCAACAACAACAATTGCACCTTCACAGGCAGCAAGGGACCTTGAAACTTCATAATTAAAATCTACATGGCCCGGAGTATCTATTAAATTTAAAATGTATTCCTTTCCATCCCTATCATCTTTATAAATAAGTCGAATGGCTTTTAATTTAATAGTTATGCCTCTTTCACGTTCCAAATCCATGGAGTCAAGGACTTGTTCTTCCATTTCTCTTTTAGTAAGCATTCCTGTAGATTCAATCATTCTGTCGGCAAGAGTGGACTTACCGTGATCTATATGTGCAATTATACAAAAATTTCTAATATTTTTTTGATTTCTCATATCCACCTCATTTATGTAAGTTAAAAACTTGAGTTTAAGCTAAATATTTATATTATTTTATCATAAAAAAAGAAAAGTTAAAATATTTTAAGAAGTTGCATAAATTTAAAAAAACTTATAAAAAAATAAACATAGCCGGATAGGCAGATATGGAAAAAATATCTTATTAAATATTTAAAATACCGTACAAATAATATTTTTTAATTTGGCAATAAGAAAATTTTTTAAAAATTAAATTTAGAAATCTTAAATTTTCTAATTAAATTTGAATATATTAAAGATATATTTGGCAAACAGAATAAAAATTATTATCCACAAAAAGATTTATGTAAATTTAGTGAAATTTAAAATAATTCTTGACAAGAGCTTGGATATATCGTACTATAAATACAGAGAGTTAGCACTCAATAAGAATGACTGCTAATAAAGGAGGGAATTATGGATAGGAGAAAAGCTGATATTTTAAATGCCATAATAAGTTCATATATTCTTGATCCAATTCCTGTAGGCTCAAGAACTTTATCAAAAGATTATGAGCTTGGTGTTTCCTCTGCAACGATTCGCAACGAAATGGCCGATCTTGAAGATTTGGGTTATCTAAATAAACCCCATCAATCTGCGGGAAGGATTCCTTCATACAAAGCTTATAGATTTTTTGTGGATGAAGTTTTTTCTTCAGACAAATTAGCTTATGATGGAGAAATTATTTCAAAACTCAAATATAAAATTTTAGAGGGCTCAATTAATGACGGTCAAATATTCAGGACTGCGGTTAAAATCTTAGCGGATGTTTCAAATTGTACTGCCTACATTGTTGCTCCCAAAAAAGCTGACACTACTATTAAAAAAATTATTTTAATGAAGATTGAAACCAATCTTTTCTTACTTTTGATAATAGGAAATAAGGGAGTGGTTGAAAGACATATTATAAATCTTCCTCTTGAGATAAGTGATGAAGAATTAGATGAGCTTGAACAAATTATTTCCCGCCAGGTAAGGGGTGTAGACTTTAACAAAATTGACGAGCTTAACATAACTCTAAAGGGGACAATGGTAAGCTATAAATTTTTAATAGCTGAAATTTTCAACAGATTAAAAAAATTCAACAATAGGGTCAGTGCTGTCGATATATATTATGACGGTTTAACAAATATATTTAATTTTGAAGAATATAGGGATCCGACGAAAGCAAAAGAATTTATGAGTTTTATTGAAGATAGAGAAAGTCTTATTGATATCCTTTCAAGTAAAAATTTTTCCAAAAATCTTGAGGTGGTAATCGGAAATGAAAATAGGGCTGATTTAATGAAGACGAACTCAATTATTCGTGCCGTTTTTGTAAATGGGAATAATTTAAATGGAAGTTTAGGTCTTATAGGGCCGGTTAGGATGGATTATAAAAAACTTATTAAAGTAGTTAATATATTTAAGGATGCTGTTGAAGAGGTACTGGAGGAGATGTAAATGGTAGATAAAAATAAAGCTGATGATGAAAACATTAAGAAAAAAGAAAACGAAAAAAATAAGGATTCCTCGGAAGAAATATTGAAAGAAGTTCCTGAAACAGAGGAGGATATTGTAATAGAAGATAAGGAAGAAAAAGGTGATGATAAATTACAAGATTTGACAGATAAGTTTATGAGACTTCAGGCAGATTTTGTGAATTTTAAAAGGAGAGCGGAGAAAGAAAAAACTCAATATGTAGATCTTGGAGTTAGCAAACTTGCAAATTCACTTTTGCCTGTAATTGATAATTTTGAAAGGTCAATGGATGCAGAAACTGAACATGATGGCTTTTATGAAGGTGTGGTTCTTATTAAAGATCAATTGCTTTCTGTCTTAAAAGCTAATAATGTTGTTGAAATGGAAGCCCTTGGAAAAAAATTTGATCCCAATTTCCATCATGCAGTAATGACAGAAAAATCCGAAAAATATGAAGAAGGCATTGTAACAGAAGTGTTACAAAAAGGTTATTTAATTAATGATAAAGTTTTAAGACCTGCAATGGTCAAAGTTTCTGAATAAGGAGGAAAATAACATGAGTAAAATTATAGGAATAGACTTAGGTACAACAAATTCAGCAGTAGCTGTAATGGAAGGCGGTTCGCCAATTATAATACCAAATATTGAAGGAAATAGAACTACCCCTTCAGTAGTTGCTTTTACAAAAGACGGAGAAAGACTTGTAGGAGAAACAGCAAAGCGTCAAGCAATCACAAATCCTGACAGGACAATTTCATCAATAAAAAGAGAAATGGGTAGTGACCACAAGATTACAATTGATGATAAGACTTATACTCCTCAAGATATATCTGCAATGATATTACAAAAATTAAAATCCGATGCAGAATCTTATTTGGGAGAAAAAATTACAGATGCAGTTATTACAGTTCCAGCATACTTTACTGATGCGCAAAGACAAGCAACAAAAGATGCAGGAAAGATTGCCGGTTTAAATGTTAAGAGAATTGTTAATGAACCTACAGCTGCATCTCTTGCATATGGCATGGACAAGGAAGGAATTTCTTCAACTATTATGGTTTACGATCTTGGTGGAGGAACTTTTGATGTTTCTATTTTGGAACTTTCAGACGGTGTTTTTGAAGTACATGCAACAAGAGGAAATAACAGACTTGGTGGAGATGACTTTGACAATAGACTTATAGACTATATAGCTGAAGAATTTAAAAAAGAAAACGGTATTGATTTAAGAGAAGACAAAATGAGTCTGCAAAGATTAAAAGAAGCGGCAGAAAAGGCTAAAAAGGAACTTTCTTCAAGAATGAATTCAAATATTAATTTGCCCTTTATTACTGCGACTTCTTCAGGACCTCTTCACTTAAATATGGATATTACAAGAGCAAAATTTGATGAACTGACAGGAGATTTGGTAAAGAAAACTGAAGGTCCTGTTCAAGATGCTTTAAAAGATGCAGGTCTTTCAGCAAATGATATAGACAAAGTATTACTTGTAGGCGGCTCAACAAGAATTCCGGCTGTGCAAGAATGTATAAAAAGACTTATTGGCAAAAATCCGCAAAAAGATATTAATCCGGATGAATGTGTTGCCTTAGGAGCTGCAATTCAAGGTGGAGTTCTTTCAGGTGATGTAAAAGATTTATTATTACTTGATGTAACACCCCTATCACTAGGAATTGAAACAATGGGAAATATTACAACAAGATTAATTGAAAGAAATACAACTATTCCCACAAAGAAGTCACAAATCTTTACAACAGCAGCAGATAATCAAACTTCTGTTGAAATTCATGTGCTCCAAGGTGAAAGACAAATGGCTAAAGATAATATAACTTTAGGAAGATTTAACCTTGACGGTATTGCTCCGGCAAGACGTGGAGTTCCACAAATAGAAGTAACTTTTGATATAGATGCCAACGGTATTGTAAATGTATCTGCTAAAGACCTAGGTACCGGCAAAGAACAACACATAACAATCACATCTTCTTCCAACTTAACTGACGAAGAAATAGATAAGAAAGTTAAAGAAGCTGAAATGTATGCTAAGGAAGATGAAAAGAATAAAAACTTAATTGAAGCAAGAAATAATGCCGATTCAATAATCTATCAATCAGAAAACACTCTAAAAGATGTTGAAGGAAAGATTTCTGAAGATGAAAAGAAGAAGATTGAAGATGCTATTGAAGCCTTAAAGGGAGTTAAGGATTCTGAAAATTTAGAAGATATCAAAAAGAAAACTGAAGAATTAACCCAAGCTTTTTATAGCGTTTCAGAAAAAATTTATAAGAATAATGAAAAAGAAGCTCAAACAAACGGCGAATCCGGCGGCGGACAAAAATCTGCTGATGATGTAGTCGATGCTGATTATGAAGTTGTTGATGATGAGGAAGAATCTAATAAGGAAGATAAGTAAAATTAAATAAAATAAAGTTGCAGGGAAACTTGCAACTTTAATTTTTTTATCGTATATTTATACTTCTAGAGAGGTGAATGATGAGAAATTTTTATGATATCCTTAATGTAAGTGAAAATGCAACTAAGGAAGAATTAAAAATATCCTACAAAAAAATGGCAAAAAAATATCACCCTGATTTAAATGCCGGTGATAAAGATGCTGAAGAAAAATTTAAGGAAATAAATTATGCCTACGAAGTTCTATCTGATGATGAAAAAAGACAAATTTATGATGCCTATGGTGAGGAAGGCCTAAAGGGAAATTATGGAGGTTCATCAGGAGGTTTTGGAGGTTTTTCGGATATATTTGACGATATTTTTGACATATTTGGCAGCGGTGGAGGATTTTCATCCGGAACTTATAGGAAAAGCAAGAATTATCCGGAAAAAGGCTCGGATATAAAGGTGGAACTAACTCTTGACTTTTTTGAAGCGGTGTTTGGTTGCGAAAGGGAAATAAATGTAAAGGTCTATGACAAGTGTCCCAGATGTCACGGAGAAAAGGTGGAACCCGGAACAAGTAAAAAAACTTGTGACAAATGTCATGGGCAAGGGCAAATAAGAGTAGAAAGCTCATCTCCCTTTGGAAGAATTGTAAGGACAACTACTTGCGACAGATGTGGTGGAAGTGGAGAAATTATTGAAGAATCCTGTAAAAAATGTAGGGGTCAGGGGAAAATTTTAAATAGTAAAAAAATAAATGTGAAAATTCCGGCGGGAGTTGACACAGGTAATATTATTTCTCTGACAAATCAAGGAAATGACGGAGACAATGGTGGCGAAAAAGGAGATATTTATGTATATATCAGAGTTAGTGAAGATTCAATCTTTAAAAGGCGAGGCAATGATTTATTTATAGATATGCCGATAAGTTATTCAGATGCAGTTTTGGGAGGAAAAATAAAAGTTCCAACCCTTAAAAAAATTGTGGACTATGATATTCCCAAGGGCACTAAGGGGGGTACTACCTTCAAATTAAAAGGAGAAGGAGTACAAGTAGTTAATAGAAATTCTAAGGGTGATCTTTATTTTACCGTAAATATTTTAGTGCCTAAAAAGATCAGTGATGAAGAGAGAGAATTACTTGAAAAATTAAGGGACAATGACACTGAAATCAAACATGAGCAAAAAACTTTTTTTGAAAAAGTAAAGGATTTTTTTGAATGATGATTAAAAAAATACTTGGCGGGTATAATAAATATAGTTGACATATAACAAATTTATAAAACTATTAGGAGGAAAAAATATAATGAAAAAATTAAATGTATATTTAGCTAACCTTGAAGTAGGAAATATATTACTTCACAATCTTCATTGGAATGTTGAAGGATTTACTTTTAAAGCAGTTCACGAATATTTAGAAAGTCTTTATGATGAATTTTTTGAAATGTTAGATGAAGTTGCAGAATATCAAAGAAAAAATGGAGAATTTCCACCGGCTTCTTTAAAAGAGTATCTTGAACTTACTGATATTAAAGAAAGAGAAACAAAAATTGTAGAAGCAAAGGAAGCTGTAAAAATCGCTCTTGACCTTATTAGTCATATGGATGAACTTGCAAAAGAAATTAGAGATGAAACTGATTGCTTTATTCTTTCAAACATGATGGAAGATCATATGACTCAATATGCCAAGGAAAAATGGTTTATGGGTTCAATGTTAAAGTAAAAAATAAGATAAATTTTTAATATTTAATATTATATAAAAATATAAATATCTGTTAGAGAGTTATTCTTTAACGGATATTTTTTATTTTAAAGACTAAATATGTAGGAATATAAAAGTTTTATAGGGAAAAAATGTTAATTATAGATTTTTTAACACAAGATTAGTTTTATAGGGTAAAATAGTAATAAGAAAAATTAAATAATTATTTTTAAGATTTATTGAGGTAATTTTTATAATTAAGGCTGTCAATAAATATTTATATAACATTTATAAGGCTTAAAAAAAGAGGAGGTCAACATGGTATTTAAAAGAGATGAAAAAATTAATATTCTGGCGGATATTATTAAAATTAAAAGTGAAAATGATAACGAGCTTAAAGTAGCCGAGTATCTTAAAAAACTATTGGAAAAGTATGATATGGTCAGCGAATTGGTTGAATACAACAAGAGTCGTTCATCTTTAATTTGTGATCTTAAAGGTAAAAAAAAGGGAGAAAAACTTTTAATTATTAGTGGACACATGGATGTAGTAGCGGCAGGGGATGAAAAAGAATGGACCTTTCCTCCTTTTGGAGCTGAAATTCATGATGGAAAAATGTATGGACGTGGAACAACGGATATGAAAGCGGGCTTGGCAGCTTTAATTATAGCCATGATTGAATTGAAAGAAGAGGGGTCTGATTTTTCGGGAACTCTGCGTTTAGCTGCAACAGTAGGAGAAGAAATTGGAATGCTGGGCTCTAAACAGTTGGTTGAAGAAGGATATATTGACGGTGCGGATGGATTTTTGATTGCTGAGCCCAGCGGAAGAGATAGAATAATAAATGCTCACAAGGGGTCCTTGCAGTATGAAATTATTTCCATTGGAAAATCCGCCCACAGTTCTATGCCTCAGGCAGGAATAGATTCACTTCAGTTGATGGTGGATTATATAAACGAAACAAATAAAAAATTTGAAAAAGCATTTTCCGCTAAAAAAAATGAACAGTTAGGTAGAACTATTAATGTAAATACCGTAATAAATGGAGGAACTCAAATAAATAGTGTGGCAGGAAAAACAATATTAAAGGCAAATGCGAGAACAGTACCGGAAGTTAATAACGATGAAGTAATTAAAATTATAGAGTCAGTTATTTCTGAGCTAAACAGTAAAAATAAGGGCAAACTCCAACTTAACATTCTGCAAAATAATCCCAATGCAGTTTCAAGCGTGGATAATGATTTGGTAAAAGCAATTTTATCCTCCGTAGAAGATGATATTCCGGTAACATTTTTAGGAGGGGCAACTGATGCTTCTAATTTTGGACGAATTTCAGACAAGTATGATTTGGCAATTTTCGGCCCTGGGGAAGCAACCCTTGCCCATACAGTTGATGAATTTGTTGAAATAGATGAATACTTAGAATTTATAGATATTTACAAGAGAACTATAAAAAATTATTTAAAATAAAATATAGGAGTAACTTATGGAATATTTAAAAATAGCAAATAGTGTAGAAATGTGCGGTCTAGTAGCTTTGGTTATAGCCGTTGTTACTATTCAGGCAATTTTATTTATAAAGAAAGCCTATAAGAGAGGAATTGAGCTTGAAATGTCTAAAAAAACTCTGAATAGAGCTATGACAAATAGTGCAATACTATCTATTGTACCGTCATTACCAATAATTGTAATGATGCTTGCCCTCTCTGTGCCTTTGGGTAAATTTTTCCCATGGTTGCGTCTTAGTGTGGTAGGAAGTGCAATGTATGAAGGTACTGCCGCCAATGTTGCAGTTCAGGCTATGGGTCTTAAGGACATATCAGATCCGGGCCTAACACCAAAAATTTTTATTGTTGTAATGTTTGTAATGACAACAGGAATTATTTGGGGAATTTTATTTAATATTTTCTTTATGAAAAAACTGGACAGTTTTTCTAAAAAAATGAAAGAAAAGCCACATACAGCCGGCTTTATGAAGTTTTTTTCTGCTGCACTTTTTTCAGCTATGATTTTAACTTTATCAGCCCCTTATGTTGTAAATTTTAAAAATCACTCATCTATAGTCGCTTTTTTAGCAGCAGGAGCCACAACCCTTATTTGTAATAAGTTGTCAAAAATTTTGAATAAACCAATTATCAGTGACTTCTCCATGCCAATAGCTCTCTTGGTGGGGATGGCAGCAGTTATTGTAAAGGTAAATTTATTTTAAGGAGGTTTCATAAATGAATCAACATGAAAAATCAGTAAAATTCACAAATGAAGTTAATATTTTAGGAAGAATAACAAGTATAATAGCCCTCATTGCAATGTATGCAGTGCCGCTTGGCATAGCTTCTTATTTTAAAATTGATTTTAGTATTAAAAAGGCTATTATAGCAAGTTCAAGCCTAATTGCCATTTTTTTACCGACTGCTATTGTAGAAAATTTATCTTTTTATAATATTTTTGGAGCTGGAGGTATGTATTTAAGTTCAATTACAGGTAATATTACAAATATGAAAATGCCTGTAACTGTTGCCGGACAAAAAATTGCAGGAGTTGAACCGGGAAGCGAACGTGGAGATGTAATTGCAATTATATGTGTTGGAGTTTCTTCTCTGGTTACTGTCACTATTTTGGTGATGGGAGTCTTTTTAATAGGAACTTGGCTGGTGCCAATTTTAAACAATCCTATTTTAAAACCGGGATTTGATCACATAACGCCGGCCCTATATGGTGCAATAGCTATTCCGCAAATAATTGCAAATAAAAAATTATCAGCTACTCCATTAATATATGCCTTTGGTCTATTTCTAATTTTAGGATCTGCAATGTTTGGGAAGTTTCAATCTTATATACTGATAACCAATATGATTTTATCAGTAATAATTGCCTATAGGTTTTATAGCAAAGGTCATTTAAAATAAAATATATAATTAAAAATATATCCTAACAAGGATATATTTTTTTATTCAAGGATTTTTTTTATAATATATAATAAGATAGGTGATATTTATGAAATATATTGAGGCTGATATTTATAGCAGCAAATCAAAAAAAGATTTACTCATAGGATTTTTATATGATGAAGATTATTATTCATTGGAAGAAATTACTAACGACTTAGCTAAGGAATTAAATCAGGATGAAAAGGACTGGGATTATGTTTCTGATATAAGTAATAATCTTAAAGATGATGAACTAATTATTAGAGTGTATCCAAGTGATGAAAAATCTGCCCGAGATTTAAAACAAAAGTTAGAAGAAAATAATCTTGGAACTTTAAAAATTTTTGAAAAAGATGATCAGGATTGGGCAAATAATTGGAAAGAGTATTATAAGCCCTTTGAAATAGGAAAAAAACTTGCCATAGTTCCTGAGTGGGAAACTTATTCAAATAAGGAAAATAGAAAAATAGTTTTAATTAATCCGGGCATGGCTTTTGGAACGGGCACTCATGAATCGACATATATGTGTTTGGAAGCCCTTGAAAAATATGTTAATAAAGATGACAGAATTTTTGATATAGGCTGCGGATCGGGAATTTTGGGAATAGCGGCAATTAAACTTGGAGCGGCTGAAGCTATCCTTGTTGACATTGATGACAAATGTATTGAAGTAAGTAAGGAAAATGCAAAATTAAATGAAATAGAAGATAAAGTTTCAATTAAAAAAGGGAATTTACTTGATGTAATTGAAGGAAAATGTGATATTATTGTTTCTAATATTATTGCAGAAATAATAGTTGATGAAATTTCAAATTTAAGCAAGCATTTGAGTGGGCAAAAGATTTTTATAACTTCAGGCATAATCTTGGAAAAGAAGGACTTAGTTACTCAAGCTCTAATTAAAGAATCCTTTGAAATTTTAGAAGTTAAAGAAAAAAATGACTGGTGTGCAATTATAGCTAGATATGTACAGATTTTTTGAAGACAGAAATTACGACAATATAAATGAATTAAATAAAGAAAACCTACATCACCTGAAAAATGTTATTAGAATTAAAGCTGATGAAGATTTTTCTGTGGTTTTTAAGGACAAGATAATTCTTTTTAATTTGAAAGACGATAGGCTAATTTATAAAAAAGAAATATTTGATTCTAATGAGCCACCAATAAAATTATCCCTATTCTTTGGAATTTTAAAGGGAGATAAGAACGAAAAAGTAATTGAGCATGGGACTGAGGTTGGGGTTTATGATTTCTATCCTTTGATTATGGACAGATGCGTTTCAAACATTTCAGATAAGGTTGATAAAAAAATACAAAGATGGCAAAAAATAGCAAAATCTGCTGCCGGTCAATCAAAAAGAGATATAGTCCCCCTTGTTCATAGACCTATCAAAGTTGATGAAATTGCTAAAAACTATATTGGAGATTTGATTTTATTCTATGAGGATGAAAGAAATTTATTTTTTAAAGATATAAAGGAAAAATTATCTAAAAATCTTGCTGTAATAGTTGGTCCTGAAGGTGGTATCTCAAAAAGAGAGATAGAGGTTTTAAAAGATGCCCATAGGATAAGTTTGGGTAAAAGAATTTTGAGAGCAGAAACTTCATCAGTTGTCGGGGCTTTTTATATAATACACAATATGGAGTGTGATTAAATGGCAAAAACTTTTTCAATTTTAACTTTAGGATGTAAAGTTAATCAATATGAATCTGAAGCCATGGCTGAACTTTTTGAAAAAAATGGATATATACAAGTTGATAATGATACTGATGTTGCCGATGTTTATATTGTAAATACTTGCACAGTTACAAATTTATCTGATAGAAAATCAAGGCAGTATATTAGACGTGCAAAAAGAGAAAATCCTGATTCTACAGTTGCAGTTGTTGGATGTTATGCTCAGGTTGCTCCTAAGGAAGTTGAAAAAATAGAGGGTGTAGATGTTGTAATTGGAACCAGTGAAAGATCTAAAATCGTTGACTTAGTAGAAGAAGCCAAAGAAGAAGATAAAAAAATAAATATTGTAAGAGATATAAAAAAAGACAGAGATTTTCAATTTATAAAAATAGATGAAAATTTTCATAAAACAAGAAGTTACATGAAAGTTCAAGATGGATGTAACAGATTTTGCACTTACTGTATCATTCCTTATGCCAGAGGAACTATCAGGTCAAGAAGAATTGGGGAGTGCGTAAGAGAAGCGACAAGGCTTGCAAATGCCGGTTATAAGGAAATAATTTTGACAGGTATTCATGTGGGAAGCTATGGAGTAGATTTAGGACCTGTTAGGTTAATAGATTTAATTGAAAAAATAGCTGAAGTTGATGGTATTGAGAGAATAAGACTATCATCAGTTGAACCAAATATCATAAGTGAAGACTTCATGAAAAGAGCAATTGCGTGTTCAAAATTATGTGACCATTTCCATTTATCCCTTCAATCAGGATCTAATAATATTTTAAAGGCAATGAATAGACACTACACAAAAGAAGTTTATATTGAAAAAACAAAAATCATAAAAAAATATATGCCTTATGCAGGTTTAACGACAGATATTATTGTGGGGTTTCCCGGAGAAAGTGATGAAGATTTTGAAGATTCAATGTCAATAGTAAGAGAAGTAGAATTTTCAAAAGTCCATGTATTTAAGTATTCTAAAAGAAAGAATACACCAGCAGCAAATATGAAAAATCAAATAGATGGTAATATTAAAATCAAAAGGTCTGAAATTTTGATGGAGTTGGCAGAAGAATATTTGAAAAAATTCAGAAAAAAGAATATGAACAGAACTTGTAAAGTTTTATTTGAAGAATATGAGGATGGATACTACTTGGGTTATACAAGCAATTATATCAGGGTAAAATTAAAAAGTCGGGAAAACTTAATTAATAAAATAAGAGATGTAAAAATTTTAAATGATGAAAATATAGCTTGTGCGAAATTACTATAAGAAACTTCTACAAAAATATATTATAGGGCTATTTTTATCAATCTTTAGCTTTAGTTGGCATTAAAATAGGGTATATTAAAATTATTAAAAGAAGAAGGAGGATTTATGGACTGTTTATTTTGTAAAATAGTTGAAGGTACCATACCTTCAGAAAAGGTTTTTGAAGATGAATTTATATATGTTTTTAAAGATGTAAATCCCGAAGCTCCAGTACATTTACTTATTGTTCCAAAAAAACATATAACATCAGTTGATTACCTAGAAGAAAAAGATAAGGAATTAATAGGACATATATTTTTAGTGGCTAAGAATTTAGCAAAAGAATTTAAACTTGACAATGGATATAGGATAGTAAATAATACCGGAGAAGACGGGGGACAAAGTGTAAAACATCTTCATTTCCATTTACTTGGAGGCAGAAGTCTAAACTGGCCACCAGGTTAATATTAAAAGAGCTTATATAGCTCTTTTTTTGTATAATGACCTGAAAAATATTTAATGAGGAAATCATGATAAGAAAATTAAAACTAGAGGACTAAGTCACTGAGACTTAGTCCTTATATTTTACAAATTTATTAGAAATATATAGTTATAAGAATATAAGTATAAGAAAAAATGCAAAAAATAAGATACAAAACAATATGATAAATCAAATCATTTAGAATTCACCATACAACTTTTCATTCGATTATAAAGTCTATCAAAATGGTAAACAATCATAGATACTAATCAATAATAAGGGCTTGACAAAATGGGGGGGGGGGTAGAATAGACCTAAGTTTAGATACTTTCATCATACATATAAAGGAGGATCTAAGGATAGAAAAATAAGAATGAAAAATACAAAAGGAGGGACATAGATAAAGAAAAATATAAAAAAAGAAAAATAAAAAAAGGAAGAAATAACTAAGAAAGATTAAGGAGGAAATAAATGATAGAAAAAAATAAAAATGGAGGTAAAAAAATGAAAGATAAAATAAGAAGAGTCCTTAGTTTTCTATTGGTCTTGGCGATACTTATGGGCATTGTACCCCTAAATTCAATAGAAGTATTTGCAGCTGGACCAGGTGGAGGCTTACAAGGCGTCGCAATAGATAAAGAAAATTTTGATGATCCTAATCTCAGGAAATTTCTACACAAAAATTTTGATATGGATAAAAATTGGATTTTAAATCATAAAGAACTTGAAAGAATATATGAATTAGATTTTAAGTCTACAAAAGAAACTCCTGATTCAGATAAAATATACTCTTTGCATGGTATAAGCAAATTACCTAACTTAATGTATTTAAAATGTGCTTATAACGGAATAGGATATTTAGATCCAAATGCAATTAAAGACCTTCAATATATTGATTGTTCCTATAACAAACTAAAAGACATAAACATAAAGGGTTGCGAAAAACTTAAATACTTTGATTGCTCAGGTAACCAACTAACAACACTAGATGCGAGTGGAATTGGTACAACGATTGAAGGGAGAAGAACACTTGGTGTACTTAAATGTGACGATAACAAACTAACATCACTAAAAGTAAATTCACTTGGATTAGCCACACTTAGTTGTTCAGGTAACAAACTAACAACACTAGATACAAGGGTCCTTTCCTCTCTTAAAAGTCTTAGATGTAGAAATAACCAATTAACATCACTAAATTTAGAAACAAACAAGAAATTAACGGACTTGTGTTGCGACCATAACCAACTAACGTCACTAAATTTAAAAACAAACAATAATTTAGAGATTTTGGATTGCTCATTTAACAATCTAAATTCACTAGACGTAAGGGAAAATGATAATTTGATCGTTTTAGATTGCCGTCTTAACTTTATAGAAAGGCTAAATATAGCAAATAAAGAACGTCTTGGAGATATTGATTGTTCAGGTAACCGACTGAAAAAACTAAATATAGTTGGAGTCAAAGATGGTTATAATATTAATTGCAGCAGTAACCAACTGAAAAAACTAGGACTAGATTCAAACAAAAGAATAAATAAGCTTGATTGTTCAGGTAACCAACTGGAAGTACTAGATTTAAAGGGAATAGAAAGCATTAATTATATTGATTGCTCATATAACAACCTAACATCATATAATAGTGATATATTTAATAAAATTGCTAAATCAAGGAGCGATGGTAATAAGGATGTTTTTAAAGGCATTCAACAAACATATCCCATAGAAGTACCTGAAGATACCTTAACCTTTGATACTAATAATTTCCCTGACAAATTCTATTCTTCTGACGCTGAAATAACAGAAGGAGCTACCCTTTTAGGAAATAAATTGATAGTAAATTCAAAGGACACTACTACGGTGAGATATAAGTATGGTGAATATTCCGATTGTTTGTACGTAATATTAAATGTAAGGGTAAAGAAATTTGATCCCGAACATGTAGAAAAGATGGTAGTAAAAACACAACCAACAAAACTAATCTACACAGAAGGAGAAAAACTTGCACTAGCAGGACTAGTTGTAACATTAACAGACAATCAA
>CABTZF010000026.1 GCA_902489255.1 uncultured Peptoniphilus sp.
AGAGACTCGAGCTAACGAGCCTCCCCAATATTTGACATAGAGCCAAAAAATAGTAAATATTTCCTTCCTATTTGCTTATAATAGAGCTGAAATCTTTAAATATTTCTGTATTTTTAAAAATCATATTATTTTTTATCATATTGTAAATATTTTTATTTTTTTTCATAAGCCCTTGCAAGAGGTATTTTATCCTTTATAATATATTATAGAATAAAGGTGATTAAATGAACTTAATTGATAATGAAATTATTAATAGATATATATATTACTTATGCCGTTATCTTCCCTATGATAAGAAGGAAGCGGCCACAATAGATGTTTTGGATATTTTAGAGGAAAAACTTCCAAAAAATTATACAGATGAAGATATAAAAAAAGAATTAAACAATTTAGGGAATCCTTATGAAATTTGTCTCAAATACACAAATAAAGGAATTTTTTTGTTAAGTGGTAAAAGCTATGAAATATTTATATCCCTAATATATATGCTTTTAGCTGCCGGTTGCATCTCTCTTTTTTTCTTTTTCTTTAATTATTTTGCAAGAATTTCTAAAGTTGGCTTTTTATATTTAGTACAAAACCTTATCTTAACAACAATAATGCTTGCTCTTACTTCTTCATGGATATGTGAAAAAGTAAAAACAACTAAAATATTAAAAACATTAACGAGACCTTGGAGTGTGGATGACCTTTATGAAAGCATAGGCATTAATCACTCATTTTATGGTCTTATAATGCTTCTTATATACTCCTCAATGTTTTTCCTCTTGCAGATGTATATGAGGACAGGAAATACTGTTAAATCGACTTATAATATTATTATTTTTTTATTTTTTTTGAATATATTGAGAGATGCTTTAAGAATTAATGAAAACTCCAATGTTTCTACTGTAGTGTATGTGATTTATATAATAGATTTATTAAGTATAGTTGTTTTTGGTGTTTTATTGAGCTTTGCAATACCAAATTTGTTTTCTATACGAATAATAATGCTTGTTAATTTAGTTGATATATGCTATACATCTATTAATCTTTTTAAAAACAAGAATATTATTACTTTGAGAAAAAAAAGAAAGCGTGATAAAAGAAATAAAAAAAATAATAAAATCAGTAAGATTGACTCAAGTAAAAATGATAAAAGATAATCCATTTTTAAGTGGGTATGTGAAAAGTTTTGTGTATCAGCTCCTCCTGACAGGATGTGAGCTGATATTTTTTTGATTACGATGAATTGCAAATAAAATTGCGACACTAAATTAAACTAAGTTCCTGTAAAAATAATTCAAATGGCGTTTTATAAACTATTCACTTCCAAGGTCTGTTAATGAGCTCGATTAAATTATTAATAAGATCCTCTATAAATATTTCTGCCAAATCTGTCTTTTTAGGATAATATCCTCTTAACAATTTATTAGAATTTTCATTGTTTCCTCTTTATCATGCGGAATAAGAATCAGCAAAGTAAAAGTCTATTTCTAACTTTTCAACTTCATCATAGCAAGCAAATTCTTTACCCCTATCTAATGTTAAACTCTTTAAAGATTCTTTCGAAAGTGAATTGAATAGTTTTTTTATTGGTTAAGTTAAAAATAATTATCAAATAATAACAGTAAGATGCATTTATATAAATATATTGGCAACTGAAGAGTGACTTATAGATTCTTTAAATATTTATATGGTTATAGTATAATAATTAACGGATAGAAATTATTATTAATAAATTTATTACAAATAATATGAAGGACTGGATAGGTTTATAGCTATATTATGATTTTAAATGAGATTCAAAAAGAGGCAAGTACTAATTTAAGTAAGAATATTAGCCTAATTTCAGGTGCCGGAACAGGCAAGACGGGAGTTTTAACCCAAAGGTTTTTAAATATAGTTAAGGCTCAAGATGGTAAAACTGACAATATTTTAGCAATTACTTTTACAGAAAAAGCCAGCGATGAGATGAATAGCAGAGTGTATAAGGAACTTGCAAAATTTTCAAGAGATTTGTATCCGCAGAAACTTAACATTATGACTATTCATAGCCTTTGTAAAGAACTTATTTTTTCTTACAGTGGTCATTTACATATTAATTCAAAGGCTGTTATTGATGATGAATGGGCTTGTCAAAACCTCTTGGAGGAGGTTTCTAAAAGGACACTTTTTTCTTTTCAGAATGATGATTTTCTTAATTTCTTACTTGATTTCAATAAACTTCCTATAGACATGGTCGATACCTTTATAAAACTTTATAAAAATTTAAAGAATAAAAATATAACACCTGATGAGCTTAGGAAAACATCTTTTAATAAAATTGCTGTTAATGTAAGTATTGAAGATTTAAAAACTAGGATACTACAATTGGCTGAAAATAAATCTTTAAAAAAAGTTAATACTTTTGTCAATTCTGATGAATTTACTGAGATATTTGAAAAAGAATCACTTACTCAAGCAGATTTTGATTTAATTTTTAATAGCCTTGGGAACTCAAAAAAATTTATGGACGACATTGATAGTATTAAATCGGATTTTTCACTGTTAGCAATGGAATTGGATAAGGAAAATTATAAATATTATGAGATTATCATTAATATTATAGATAAGATTGATAAGGTATATGAAGATGAAAAGAAGAAACAAGGTCTTTTAGATTATGATGACCTTTTATTTTATACTGAAAAATTAGTAAAAATACCGGAAGTTCTTGAAAAAATTAAAAATCGTTATGATTTTATTTTAGTAGATGAGTTTCAAGATACAAATTTATTACAAAATAACATTATTAGGGCATTAATAAATAAAAATATTTTTATTGTAGGTGATCCTAAACAGGCTATATATGCTTTTAGAGGTTCTCATATAGGAATTTTTGATGAGATGATTGACTATCTTGGAAGTGATAATAAAATTCTTAACATGAACATAAATTATAGGACCGATGGAGCAATAATAGGAGATATTAATTATTTATTTGAAAATATTTTTGAAAATTATAAGGGTCTTAAAGCGAATAGGATAGTTGAGAAAAAGATTGAAACTTATCTTGATAGTGATGAAAATAGCTTAGTTAAATTGTTAAGGCATCTTTTAAAAGAAAACGAACCTAAAGATATAGCAATTTTGACAAGAACAAACAAACAAGTTGATGAAATTGAAGATTTGCTTAAAAATAATAATATAAATGTAAATAAGGGAAAAATTAATTTAGTAGATACAGGAATTGTAAGATTTTTTCTGGATTTTTTATCTGTCCTCTATAATAAAAATGATTTTACATCTTTTTTTGAATATTTGGGATCACCTTTTGCAAACTTATCCTTTAATTCGGAAGTCAGTTTACTTTTAAAAGGAATAAGGGCAACAGAAGATGCACTAAATTCTTTTATTGAAGATGAAGGCTTAAGAAAAGCATTGGATATTTATAAGTACATGAATGTTTATAAAGAAGCCTTCACACTTGATGAAGTAATAAAAAAAACAATTGAGAAATTTCAAATTTTTAAATTAAGTAGAGAAGAAAATGACTATTTGTTGATGCTATATAATGAAGCTTGTAATTTCAAAAATAGGGGTCTTAGAACTTTTAAAACTTTTAAAAAATATTTAAAATCAGTTCAGGCTGAAGACCTTAGTCAAGGCATAAATTTATTAACAATTCATTCATCAAAGGGTTTGGAATTTAAGACTGTTGTTTTTGCCAATGTTTGTAAAGGTTTAAATAAAAAGCAAAATGAATATATTATTTTTGACAATCAGCTAGGACTGGCAATAAAAAGCGATCTGTCTCATGGTAAATTTGATCTTATAAATAAAAAAAATAAAGATATAGATTTAGAGGAAGAAAAAAGGATACTTTATGTGGCTATGACCAGGGCCAAGGATAGGCTAATATTATGTCTAAATGGAAAAGCAGAAAAAAATTCTTATATAGATATATTAAATCCACCTGAAGGATTTTTTAATGAATTGACTATTTCGGATGACACAGATGAACTTAGTGCTTCTATAGAAAAGAGAAACATCTTAAAAATAAATGATAAAATTTTCTTTAGGTACAGAGAAAATTATTCAATAACGGACTTTTTGAACTACCAATATGATCCTAATGCCTATTATGATAAATTTTTCTTTGATATTGATGTTAAAAAATTAAATGGAAAGACTTATTTCATTGACCCCAAAAAAAGAGGGAATATGGTTCATTATTTTGCTGAGCATTATAATGGTGAAAACATAAAGAACTATATTGAGGACCTTTTTAAAATCTTTAAAGAAAAATTAGACAGAAATAAATATAAGGAAATATTTGAATTAATTAATAATTATCTAAAACTAAAAGATGAGAATATATTAGCCAAAGAACTGGAGTTTTTTTACGATTATAAGGGTCATATAGTAAGAGGGTTTATTGATCAGGTTATATATAAAGAGGGTATTTATATAGTGGATTTAAAAACTTCAGATTTATCAGATGAAGATTTTTTGAAATACTATAGCCATCAATTGGTATTTTATAGTAAAGTATATGAAGACTTATATAAATGTAAGGTTAAAGGAGCCTATATATATTCTTTAAAAAATTGTAAAAAAATACCTGTTAATATTGATAATTATGCAAGGAAAGAATTGGAAGATAAATTTTTAAGTTTTATCGAGACTTCAAGAGAAATAAATTTTCATTAGCAATAGCTTGGAAAATTTCTCTTAATATAAAATATTATTGTAAAAAATTATAAGGAGGACTTATGGATTATAAGAAAATTTATGATGAAAAATTAATTAGCCCACAAAAGGCGGCAGGATTGGTAAAAGACGGGATGACAATTGACTTTGGTTGGGGAGCTTCAATCTCTCAAACTTTTGACAAGGCTCTTGCCAATGATTTAGAAAGATTAAACGAAATCACAGTTTGCGCAGGAGTAGTTCTAAGGAAACCTTCAATATTTGATGCAGATCCTGACGGCAAAAAAGTTATTTGGAATTCCTACCATTCAGGAGGACCTGACAGAAAAAGGATCAATGCAGGAGAAGGCGGCTTTTATGTACCCTTAAGATATTCAGAACTGCCAAGATGGATTCGAGAAAATATTGATGTAGATATAGCAATTGTCGTTGCATCACCTATGAATAAGCACGGTTACTTTAATTTCGGAATTTCAGCTTCTCATGAAATGGCCCTTATAGAAAAAGCAAAGCTTGTTATTGTTGAAGTAAATAAAAATATGCCCTATTGCCAAGGTGGCTTTGAACATGAAATTTCTGTTGAAGATATTGATTATATAATTGAAAGTGAAAACGAACCGCTACCTGAAGTTCCATCAGGAGCTTTTACTGATGTTGATAAAAAGGTTGCAGAGCTTATTGTAAAAGAAATCCCAAACGGAGCAACTTTACAATTAGGTATAGGCGGTATGCCCAATGCAGTTGGTTCTTTAATTGCCGAATCAGATTTGAAAGACCTGGGTGTACACACAGAAATGTATGTGGATGCTTTTGTTGATATGACATTAAAAGGAAAGGTTAACGGTTCTAAGAAAAATGTAGACAGGTTCAGACAAGCTTATGCTTTTGCAGCAGGTTCTAAAAAGTTATATGAATTTTTAGATAATAATGCCCAAGCTATGGCGGCTCCTGTTGATTACACAAATGATGCCAGAGTTATTGGACAAATTGATAATTTTATTTCTATAAATAATGCCGTAAATATAGATTTATACGGTCAAGTTTCTTCAGAATCTTCAGGCTATAAGCATATTTCAGGAACAGGAGGTCAACTTGACTTCACCTTAGGAGCTTATTATTCTAAGGGAGGAAAGGGATTTATTTGTCTTTCTTCAAAATTCATGAATAAGAAATTGGGAAAAGAGGAGTCAAGAATTGTTCCTCAATTTTTAACAGGATCAGCAATTTCCGTTCCTAGGCCATGTACCCATTATTTAGTTACTGAATACGGTATTTTTAACTGTAAGGGTCGTTCAACTTGGGAAAGAGCTGAAGGAATAATTAACTTAGCAGCACCTGAATTTAGAGATGATTTAATTAAAGAAGCGGAAAAAATGGGAATTTGGAGAAATTCTAATAAGAGATAATATTTAAAATTTTATAATATAAAAACGGTAAGAGCCTGCCCTATAGATAAAATTAAGGGCAGGTTCTTATTTTTTTCCAAAAATCTTAGAATATTAATATTGAAAATATTTTTAAGAAAATTATTAATTAACATTTATTAAATTTAATTAATTTAAAGATAAATTAATTGAAATAAAATTCCTTAGATTAAATATTTAATTTTTAATTTTATATAATATTATTTTACTTTTTGCCTTTGCGAGCTTAGTAAAATTTATTTATCTTGTAAATAGTTTGTATGATATTTAAATAATTATAAAAACATCTTGAAAAAATAAAGAATTTTTAATATAATTAGATAACTTTATTTATTTATCGGAATAAAGGAGTTAGGAGGAGGATAATGATGAAAGTTTATAATTTTTCTGCAGGTCCATCTATGCTTCCAACAGAAGTTTTAGAAACTTGCAAAAAGGAAATGCTAAGTTATGAAAATAGCGATATGTCAGTAATGGAGTTAAGTCATAGGTCTGTAATCTATGGTGAAATTCATGAACAGGCAAAAGAAAATCTTAAAAAACTCTTAGGCATAAATGATGAATTTGATCTTTTATTTTTACAAGGTGGCGGTTCAACACAGTTTGCAATGATTCCCATGAATTTATTAAATAAAACCGATACGGCATCATATTTAGTTACAGGGTCATGGGCAGAAAAGGCCATGAAAGAAGCAAACACTATTGCAAAGGCAGAAGTTTTGGCTTCATCAAAGGATAAAAATTTTTCCTATATACCAGAAATAGATGAAAAAAAAATTAATCCATCTTCAAAATATTTATACCTATGTGTAAATAATACCATTTACGGAACAAGAATAAGTCCTGAAAAAATAAATAAATTAAATACAAGGCTGGTAGGAGATGTTTCTTCAAATATTTTATCTGAAAATTATGACTACAATAAATTTGACCTATTTTTTGCAGGAGCTCAAAAAAATTTAGGCCCGGCAGGAGTTACTCTTGTAGGGGTAAAAAAGGAATTATTAAATGAAATGCAAGAAAATATACCCACAATTTTTAAATACAAAACCCATGCTGAAAAGGACTCCCTATATAATACTCCACCCTGCTTTTCAATATATGTAATGGGACTTGTGGCTAAGTGGCTCATAAAAGAAGGCGGAATGGAGGAAATGGACAGGAGAAATAAGGAAAAGGCAAAACTTCTGTATGATTTCATAGATAACAGTTCCCTTTACAAAAATAATATAAACAAAGAAGATAGATCACTTATGAATGTTGTTTTTGTAACTGGAGATAAGGATTTGGATGCAAAATTTGTAGAAGGTGCTAAAAAATTTGGATTTGTAAATGTTAAGGGACACCGTTCTGTTGGCGGAATGAGAGCAAGTCTTTATAACGCAATGCCGATTGATGGGGTAAAAAAATTAATAGAATATATGAAAAAATTTGAAAGGGAAAATATTTAATGGAAAAAATTTATAAAATTAAAACAATCAATAACATTTCAAAAAAAGGACTGAGCCTCTTACCGGAAAATTTCAAGTATTCAGCTGATGAAGAAGATCCTGATGCAATTATAGTTCGATCAGCAGATCTCCATCAAATGGAATTTCAAGAAAATATTCGTATAATTTCAAGAGCAGGAGCTGGCACAAATAATATACCCATAGAAAAATGTTCAGAAAAAGGGATTATAGTTTGTAATGCACCTGGAGCAAATGCAAATGCAGTTAAAGAACTTGTTTTATGCGGGCTACTCCTAGGTTCAAGAGATATAATAGGAGCCGCATCCTGGACCAAAAATTTAACAGTAACAGAAAATATTGAAAAAGAAGTAGAGGTGGGGAAAAAAGCTTTTGCCGGACCTGAAATTTTTGGAAAAACTCTTGGAGTTATTGGTCTTGGAGCAGTGGGAGAGCTTGTGGCTTCAATGGGTGTAGATTTAGGAATGAAAGTAATAGGTTATGATCCTTATCTTTCAATAAAAAATGCCCTTCACTTAAACAGTAAAGTTAATTATACAGAAGATATAAAAGAGATTTTCAAAAAATCTGATTATATAACCATTCATATTCCCTTTAATGAAAATACTAAAAACACCATAGATAAAGAGTTGCTGGCAATGGCAAAAAAAGGTCTTGTGCTTTTAAACATTGCTCGCGGAGGCTTGGTAGACAATGGGGCATTAAAAACTGCCCTTGAAAGTGGCAAGATTAAAAAATATATATGCGATTTTCCCAATGAGGAAACTTTAAGCCTTCCAAATACAATAAATTTTCCCCATATAGGTGCGTCAACTCCTGAAGCAGAAGAAAATTCCGCAAAAATGGCTGTTGAAGAATTAATAGAATTCTTGAAAAATGGAAATATAACAAATTCAGTTAATTTTCCCAATATAGATATGGGACTTTGTTCAAGCGTTCACAGAATTTTAGTTCTTCACAAAAATATTCCAAGTATGATTGCACAAATAACAACAATTCTGGCTGAAGAAAAGGTAAACATAGCAGATCTTTTAAACAGGCATAAAAATAATTGGGCTGCAACAATGATAGATATTGATTCAGAAGTGGACGAAAAATTAAGAAAAAAACTCTATGCCGTAAAAGGCGTTGTAAAAGTAAGGTTAATAAAGTGATAGTATGGTAAAGATTAGAACATTTAAGGCAGTTCGCCCAAAAAAAGAATATGCAAAAGAAATAGCATCCCTTCCATATGATGTATATAGCGAAGAAGAGGCTCGTGAAATAATAAATAAAAATCCCAAGTCTTTTTTGGCTGTAGACCTTCCTATTGCAACCACAGATGAAAATTGCAAAAAAATAAGCCAAGAATTAAATAAGATTGCCCTAAAAAATTTCAATAAAATGAAAGATCTGGGATATTTTTATAAAGAAGACAGGGGGAAATTATATATTTATCAGCTCACCATGAAAGGAAAAAGTCAAAACGGTTTAATTTGTACAACATCAATAGATGAATATTTAGAAGGTATAATTAAAAAACATGAGTATACAAGAAAAGAGAAGGAAGAAGAAAGGATAAATCATGTTGATACTCTTGATGCAAATACCGGACCAATTTTTTTAACGTATAAGAGTAATGAGGAAATAAAAAAAATAATAGAAAAGCAAATACAAAAAAAGCCGGAAATAGAATTCACTTCAGATGACCAAGTCAGCCATAAAATTTGGACTATAGATGATGAAAAGACAATAGATCAAATAATTTTTGAATTTGGAAAAATTGATAATTTATATATAGCTGACGGTCATCATCGGGCAGCTTCAGCAGTTAAAGTTGGCTTAAAAAGGCGAAGTGAAAACATAAATTACACAGGCGAAGAAGAATTTAACTTCTTTCTATCAGTTTTATTTCCGGCAGATCAAGTAAATGTCATGGCTTATAATAGGGTAGTTAAGGACTTAAATGATTTGAGTCCAAAAGAATTTTTAGAAAAAATGAAAGATGACTTTTATATTGAAGAAGCTCCAAAATCACCCTACCAGCCAATAGAAAAGGGAACTTTTGGCATGTTACTTGTCAAAAAATGGTACAAGCTGAAAGTAAAGGAAAATTCATTCAAAAAAGATCCAATTTCATCTCTTGATGTATCAATCCTACAGAATTTAGTCCTTGATAAAATATTAGATATAAAAGATCCGAGAACTGATAAGAGAATTGATTTTGTAGGAGGAATAAGGGGTCTTATAGAATTGGAAAAAAGGACTGAAGAAGATATGATCCTTGCTTTTTCTCTTTTTCCAACGTCTCTTGAAGAATTATTTGATGTTGCTGATGAGGGACTGATAATGCCTCCGAAATCAACATGGTTTGAACCCAAACCACGCTCAGGACTTTTTATTCATGAATTAAAATAAACAAATGTAAAATATAAAAAAATATAAAAGACTTAAAATGAGGTTGTTTTAGGATTCTATTTATATTATAAATCTTATTTTAGCTCTTTTTTAAATATAATTGAAAAATAAAAAATTAACAATAATTATGATATGTGGCTCAAAAAAATATTGAGTCATATATTTTTATGTAAAAAAATTTCCTAAATTAAAGTTATTAAAAGATTCATATCCATAAATATTCTTTTAATAACTTTAATATTTTATTTGTACATTCAAGTAATAATAATTTTTATTTTTATCATTATGTAAACTTTATAAAATTACTTATTGGATAAATTTATCGCTGTATATTTATGTATATATAAATTTTATATGAACAAGATTTCTGCCTTTATTTTTATTCAAATAATAAAATAGTATCGTTTCTGCTACTAAACATAAGAAATAAAAAATTATATTATAAAAACAATGGTTATTAATAAATTAGTAATTTGAATTTAATTATAATAAGATAGATGTATAGGCTTGGAAAAGTAAAAATACGGTATGTTAATAGTTGCTTCTTTCTGTTATAATAATATTAATACATGAGGAGGTGCCCTAATGCCGGCAATTATTAATTCAGAACATGGTAATATTCTTATTGAAAATATTGTAATAGCAAATATTGCAGGAATTTCTGCTATGGAAAGTTATGGAATAGTGGGAATGGCATCAAAAAATGCAACAGACGGTATTTTTGAACTTTTAAAGTTTGAAAATTTATCTAAGGGAATTAAAGTGGATACTGAAAATAATGAAATAAATATAGAGCTTCATGTTGTTTTAGAATATGGAGTTAAAATTTCCGTTGTAGGACAAAATATTATAGAAAGAGTTAAATTTAATGTAGAAAATCTTACTGGCCTTACTGTTGATAATATTGAAGTCCTTGTTGAAGGAATAAGATTAAAATAGTGGAGGGTAAATTGAATACTAAAATCATAGGTGGTAACTTGTTAAAAGAAATTTTTAAAGGAGCTGTTAATTATCTTATTTCTAAAAAAGAGGAAGTTAATGCTTTAAATGTATTTCCTGTTCCGGATGGAGATACGGGAACTAATATGAGTTTAACAGGGAAATCAGCTTTAAAACAAATCGAAAGTTTAGGACCTAATCCAACTGTAGAAATGGTTGCAGCATTAGGAGCCAGAGGTGCTCTTATGGGAGCAAGGGGCAATTCAGGTGTTATATTGTCTCAATTTTTAAGAGGGTTAGCAGAGGGCTTGGAAGGAAAAAAAGATGCCGGAATTACAGAAATGGCATCAGCATTCAAAATAGCTTCAGATACTACTTATAAAGCAGTAATGAAACCGGTGGAAGGAACGATTTTAACTGTTGGTCGAGAAACAGCTGAGTATGCATTAAAAATCCAAAAAAGATACAATAATTTTGAAGATTTTTTGCTTGAAATAATTAAAACCGCAAATTCATCCTTAAACAAGACTCCTGAAAAATTACAAGTTTTAAAAGATGCAGGAGTTGTTGATGCAGGAGGCAAAGGTTTAGTCTTGTTGTTAGAAGGTGCTCTTTTGGTATTAAAGGGAGAGCAAATTTTGAATTTAACAGACGATGAAACTTTAAAGAAGAAACAGCAAAAAGAAATTAATTTTGGTCAAGCTGATTCTTCATTAAAATATGGATACTGCACTGAATTTGTTATTCAAACCGATTTAGACGAAGTTGAAAATCTGCGTACAAAACTTTCACCTCTTGGTGACTGCTTATTAGTAGTTGGTGGAGGCGGAAGCGGTGTAATTAAAGTTCACGTTCATACTAATCACCCGGGAAAGGCCTTAGAGTATGCTTGTGAATTGGGCTTACTTCAAGATATTAAGATTGACAATATGAGATTCCAACACAGGGAAGTTTTGTTTGATGAAAATGAAGTAAAAGCTGCTAAAGCTAGAGAAGAAAAATCTAAAGAACTTAAAGATAACGGATTTATTGTTGTGTCTATGGGCAAGGGAATAAGTGAGTTATTTAAATCTTTAGGCGCTGATTATATTGTAAACGGCGGTCAGACAATGAATCCATCAACTGAAGATGTTTTAAATGGAATAAAAGAAGTAAATGCTAAGAGAATTTATATATTACCTAACAATTCAAATATAATTTTAGCTGCAGAAGCTGCTAGAGATATTTCGGAAAAAGATATAGTAGTAATTCCATCGAAATCAGTACCGCAAGGAGTTGCTGCAATGCTTGCCTTTAATGAGGCAAATAGTAATAATGATAATAAAGACAATATGGAAAATGCCATAGGGACTGTTGTTGATGCACAAATCACTTATGCCGTTAGGGATACTAATATGGATAGTAAGGAAATTAAAAAAGGAGATTTTATAGGGATAAGTAATAAAAAATTACTTTCCTCAGGAAAAGATCTTCAAGAAGTTGTTATCAACACAGTTAAAGAAATGATAGATAAAGATAAAACATTGATTACATTATATTATGGCGAAGATGTAATTAAAGAAGATGCAGAGAAGTTAAATAACAAATTGGCTGAAATTTATCCTGACTTGGATATAGAATTAATAGAGGGCTTACAGCCTATATATTATTATATAATTTCCCTAGATTAAATATTTTTAAAGGAGCTAAAAGCTCCTTTTTTTAGAAGGTGAATTATGAAACTTGAAGATAGCATAGAAAAATTAAAATCAATAGGACCTAAAAGACTGAATTTATTAAATAACCTTGGGATTTTTACAATTAGAGATTTATTATACTTTTATCCAAGAAGATATGAAGACTCATCAAAAATTTTAAAGTTAAGTCAAGGCGTTGTTGGTGAAAAGGCAACTTTCAAATGTAAGATATTAGAAATCGTTGAAAATAGAAAGGTAAGAAAAGGCCTTTCAATAGTATCTTTTTTAATTGAAGATGATAGTAGTGAGGCTATAATTTCATTTTTTAATAATAGATTCATAGGTAAAAACATAAACCTTGGAGAAATTTATTTGATCTACGGTAAATTTCAAAGGTTTAAAGGTAAAATTCAAATAGCAAGTCCGGAACTTGAAAGACTGGATCAAGTTAAAAATATAGGTAGAATTAGAGGAATATATGCTCAAACTAAGGGTATAACTAATGCCAATATTGAAAAACTATTGGACCAGGTATTAGGATTGAATTTATTTGAAGAAAATTTACCTGAAGAATTTATAAATAAATATTCATTAATGGATAAAAATAGAGCAATATATAATATTCATAGACCACAAGGTAGAAAAGAATATCTTTTAGCTAAAAACAGATTAATATATGAAGAATTATTTTTTTTTGAACTATCAATATTAAAAATGCAAAAAGAAAATAATACATCTTTAGGTGTTAAATTTAATATACCGGAAGAAGTTGATTATTTTATTAAGAGCTTGCCTTATACTTTAACAGAAGGTCAAACAAAAGTTTTAATGGATATTATTGAGGGTATGAAATCCGGCAAGGCAATAAATCGTCTGATTCAAGGAGATGTAGGAAGCGGAAAAACTATAGTTTCATTAATTCTATGTTTAATTGTTGCCTTAAACGGTTTACAGTGTGCAGTTATGGCACCAACTGAAATATTGGCTAAACAACATTTTAAAACCTTCTCCGATTTGTTGGAACCCATAGGTCTAAAAATTAAATTATTAGTTGGCTCTACTGCAAAAAAAGTTAAAGATGAAATTCTAACAAATACATATAATGGAATGATAGATATATTGATAGGGACACATGCACTTATTGAAGATGATGTTGAGTTTCACAATTTGGGATTGAATATTATAGATGAACAGCATAGATTTGGAGTAATCCAAAGAGGTAAATTGAGATATAAAAATAAAAATGCCGCTACAATCATTATGAGCGCAACACCAATACCACGAACTTTATCTTTGATTCTATATGCAGATCTGGATGTTTCAATTATCGACACTATGCCTGAGAAGAGAAAAAAAGTTAAGACCACAGCAATTAATAAATCTCAAGTCAATGATGCTTTGAATTTTATAAAAAAAGAGCTTGAAAAAGGACATCAAGCTTATGTCATTTGTCCCTTAATTGAAGAAAACGAAAATTTTGATGAACTATTATCTGTTGAAGAAGTTTATAAAGACTTAAAAAAATTCTTTAAGGATTTTAATCTAGCCTTACTTCATGGCAAGTTAAAGCCCAATGAAAAAAATATGGTTATGGAAGATTTTAAAAATAAGAAGATTGACCTTATAGTATCAACAACTGTTATTGAAGTAGGAATTAATGTTCCAAATGCTACGGTTATTATGATTTATAATGCCGAAAGGTTTGGGCTTGCAACCCTCCATCAGTTACGGGGTAGAGTGGGAAGAGGCGATGCTCAAAGTTACTGCATTTTATATAATAATTCACAAGCAGAAATTTCATGGAAAAGAATGAAAATAATGACAGATTCTACCGATGGCTTTTACATTGCGAATATGGATATGGAGCTGAGAGGGTTTGGGGATATTTTAGGTATAAGGCAGTCCGGAATCCCTAATTTAAGGCTTGCAAACCCATTAAAAGATAAAAAAATATTTAATTATGCAGCAGAAGATGCAAAAAATGTACTTATCATAGATCCAAATTTAAATAGTAAATACAAAAATTTGAATTATCAGATTTTACAGTTCCTAAAAACCATGTAAAAATAAGTTAAAAATAAGCATCAATATGATATCATGGGCTTTTTAATTTTCAAATATTATGGTAAAATAATATTCAATCGGAGGATTTATGAGAATTATTGGTGGAGATTTTAGAGCTACTAGGCTCCAGGCACCAAAGGGATTAAATACCAGACCCACTCTTGACAGGATAAGAGAAAGCCTTTTTAATATTTTAGGTCAAAATTTTTTCGGAGGAGTTGTTCTTGATCTATTTGCAGGCAGTGGGTGTAATGGGCTTGAATTTATATCAAGGGGAATTGATTTTGTCTATTTTGTTGATAATTCGCAAGAATCAATTAATGTAATGATAAAGAATATAAAGAAATGCAAGGTAGAAGAAAAGTCAAAAATTATAAAGATGGATTTTCAAAATGCTTTAAAAAGTTTTAAATCAGACACTTTTTCATATATCTATATGGATCCACCTTTTAATAAAATTGATTATTACTCTGAATCTTTTGAAATTATTAGAAATAATAAACTATTAAAAGAAGATGGCTCACTAATAATCGAGCACAGTAGTGATAAAATTTTAAAAATCCCCGGTGGTTATAAAGAAATTAGGTATAAAAAATATGGAAAAACAAGTCTTTCTATATGGAGTTTGATAGATGAAAGTAATATATGCGGGAAGTTTTGACCCGGTAACCAATGGTCATTTAGACATAATTGAAAGAGCTGAAAAGATATTTGGAAATGTAATTGTGGCAGTTCTTGATAATGTCGGTAAAAAATCTTTATTTTCTACGGAAGAAAGATTAAATTTATTAAGAGAAGTTCTAAAAAATGATGAAAAAATTGAAATAGATTCTTTTAATGGACTTCTTGTTGACTATGCAAAAAAGAAAAATTGCAAGGTGATAGTTAGAGGTTTAAGATCAGCTTCAGACTATTTAAGTGAATATACCCTTGCTATGGCAAATATGCACTATAAAGATGGAGTGGAAACTGTTTTTTTATTAGGTTCAAATGAAAAATTATTTGTAAGTTCATCTCTTGCAAAAGAAGTTGCAACATTTGATGGAGATCTAACTTTGTTCGTACCGGACGTAGTTGGCAAAGCGATGAAAGATAAATTACTTAGGAGGTAGAATATGGCTTTAAACAATTTAATTGATGAATTAGAAGATCTTGTTGAAACAGCAAGTCAAATACCATTAACAGGAAAAGTTATGGTGGATAGGGAAGAATTTATGGAGATTATCAATAATATTAAGGCACAAATGCCCGGAGAAATTTCACAAGCCCAAAAAATTTATCAAGATAAGGATAATATTATTAATGGAGCGCATGATGAAGCAGATAAGATTTTGTCCGCTGCAAGGTCTCATGCAGAAAAGGTTATTGATGAGAATGCTTTAGTTATTCAAGCTAAGGAAAGAGCTGAAAAAATTGTAACAGATGCAAATAATGAATCTAATGAAATTAGAGAAAGAGTTAGAGATTATGCAGATAGTTTACTAGAAAATACTCAAGTAAACCTATCTGAAATAATTAAAAAATTAAATGAAAATAGACAAGAATTAAGAGGATAGTTAAGCTATTCTCTTAATTCTTTTTTACGTAAGGACTTTTTATAAAGTCCTCATTTTGAATGTAGTTTTTTAAATTATATATATTAGTAGATAAAAGTTCTTTATTCATTATTTCTCTTAGGATCCCCTTTGAATTATCTAAAGATTCTTTAAATTTAATTATTTTTTTTTCTTCAATGGAATTTAGAATTTCTTTACCCCTATCATCCATAGCCAAAACTCTTATATAAGGAGTATTTATAGATGATTTTATCAGATCTTTTTTCAAGTCAAGTAAAATTTCTATAATCAATCGCCTAACTCTTGCTGATGTATATCTTTTTGAGTTAACATTATTAATAAAATCATATATGTTATTTGAATTCAAATTTTTAATAAATCTATTTTCAATACCATTCTCATAATCAATATATTCATTATAAACTATGTCATCCTTTAATATTTTATACTTAAAAATGTCATAATAATCATTAAAAAAGTGCAGGTCTTTCGAGCCTTTAAAGATATCATCTGAATAGCATATGAAACGAGATATATCTTTTTTCTCGTATATTAACTTTCTTATATATGAAGAGGAACAATAATTTCCAGAAGAAATTTCACTGTTATGGTCCACCATACTTCTTAAAATCCCTTGATAAGAAAAATTAGCATTTAATTTTTCTATTGCTCTTATATATTCAATTCCTAAAATATTATTTGGTTTTTTAAGAGAATTTTTTTCATCTTTTGACAAAAAATCACATGCAAGTTCAACAGATTTTACATATGAATAGCCTTGCTTTAAATAAGCTTGAACTTTATGAAAATTTAAAAAATTATTTATTTTATTATTAATTTTGTTTAATGTCTCGCAAGAATCTTCACAACCAAAAAATAATCTGTCAATAATATTAGTAGCTTTTAAGATAGAAATACCACCTTTGGCAAAATTTTCCGCACTTGCTGTAGAAAAAATACTTGGCAATTCCAAAACTAAACTAACTCCCATATCAACAGCGATTTTAGCTCTAAGAAATTTTGATATAATTGCAGGTTCTCCTCTTTGGGTAAAATTTCCGGACATAAGTGCAACAATATAGGGAGAATAACTTTTTTTTATAGATTCAATCTGATACAGATGTCCTAGGTGAAAGGGATTATATTCACAAATCACGCCTGCTACAAGCATTTTTACCTCCAATTATTGACTTAATTTTTTAAATGATATAATATAATTATGTTAATTATACTATAATTTTTTAAAAATTAAAATTAGGAGGAAGCATGAAGATATTAGTTATTAATTGTGGTTCTTCGTCTTTAAAATATCAACTAATCGATATGACAGATGAATCAATAATGGCTAAAGGCCTTGTAGAAAGAATAGGTATCGAAGGTGCGAGAATAAAGCACGAAACCATAGGAAAAGAAAAGAAAGTTACCGAATGTCCAATCGAAGATCATAAAAAAGCATTAAAATTAGTTATGGATGCTTTAATTGATCCGGAATATGGTGCTATTAAGTCATTGGATGAAATTGCAGCGGTAGGCCACAGGGTTGTCCATGGAGGGGAAAGCTTCTCTGAGTCTGTTATTATTGATGAGAAAGTAATGAAAGCTATAGAAGATAATGTTGAAATTGCACCACTTCATAATCCGCCAAATATTATGGGAATAAGAGCTTGCCAAAAATTATTGCCTAATATCAAACAAGCTGTAATATTTGATACAGCTTTCCATCAAACAATGCCTGCGGAAAGTTATATTTATGCTCTTCCATATGAATATTATGAAAAATATAAAGTAAGACGTTATGGATTTCATGGAACAAGCCACCAATATGTAACAAATCGTTGCGCAGAAATACTTGGAATTGATGTAAACAAAATCAATTTAATAACTTGTCACTTGGGAAATGGAGCAAGCGTTAGTGCAATTAAGGGCGGAAAGAGTATTGATACATCTATGGGATTCACTCCACTAGAGGGCTTAATTATGGGGACAAGAAGCGGAGATTTAGATCCTGCTATTTTGCCTTTTATTATGCAAAAAGAAAAGCTTAATGCGGATGAAATGAATAATGTGTTAAATAAGAATTCAGGTGTTTATGGTATATCTGGAGTTTCATCTGATTTTAGAGATATAGAAGAAGCACAAAAAAAAGGAAATAAAAGGGCAGATTTAGCATTAAAGGCTTATGCACATAGAGTTAGAAAATATATAGGAGCATATTTTACAGAACTAGATCATGTTGATGCCATTGTCTTTACGGCAGGTTTAGGAGAAAATTCTCCTGAAATGAGAGAATCAATAGCAAAAGGACTTGAAATTTTAGGCGTGAAAATTGATTCTATAAAAAATAATGTAAGAGGAAAAGATACAATTGTTTCTAGCGATGATTCAAAAGTTAAGGTATTAGTGATTCCAACAAATGAAGAATTAATGATAGCTAGAGATACCTTGAAATTAGTAAAATAATTAATAAAAAATTCTTTCAATTCTTGACAATTTAATTATAATTTTATATAATAACTTGCATGTAATTTTGAGGTGAGAAAAATGTTACTAAATATAAGTAGCTTTTTATCAGAAGAACTTGATGAATTTACTTTTAATGGAAGTTTAGACAATATTAATTCATCCTATGATATAGATGATTTGAATTTAATCTTTCCAATAGATTACAAGGGAAAACTAAAAAATCTTATTAGTGGTTACCAGTTAGATATGCAAATAAATTATAAATATCATACAATTTGCGACAGGTGTTTAAAAAAAATTGTGGCTGATGTTGAAGCTCCATTTGAAGCTTATTATTTTAAAGATCCAAATCTTTATGATGAAAGTAGTTCCAATGAGTATTTTGAGATTAATGATCAGGCTATAGATTTAGATGAAATAATAACATCAATAATTATAATGTCAAAGCCTTATAAAGTTTTGTGTAAGGATGATTGTAAAGGGCTATGTCAATTTTGCGGAACTAATCTTAATGAAAATACCTGTAAGTGTTCTGAAGAATTGAACAAAATAGATCCGAGGTTTGCAAAGCTAAAAGATTTATTTAAAAATAAGGAGGTGTAAATATGGCTGTACCAAAGAGAAAAACTTCAAAACAAAGAAAGAATAAGAGAAGAGCATCTTCCTATGTTTTAAACAAAACTACTTTAGTAGAATGTCCTAACTGCCATGAAATGAAAATGCCTCATAGATTGTGTCCAGAATGTGGCTACTATGATGGTAAGGAAGTTATAAAAGTTGATGAAAATTAATTAAGAAAAGTTTAATAAAAAGAGTCTGAGTTTTTTACTTGGACTCTTTTTATTGTACGCTTTAGCATGAATAAACCACCAGCTATGCTGGTGGTAGGAATACTAGCTTTAGCTTCAAGCAAAAAACC
>CABTZF010000027.1 GCA_902489255.1 uncultured Peptoniphilus sp.
AGCTTTTTTATTATATAATCCTCTTTTGTTTCTGTCAAGCTTTTTTTATTTCTTTTTTACGCTTTTTTTACTTGGATTATATCTGTCCTACGACAGCTTTTATATATTATCATCATTATTTCTCCCTGTCAAGTAGAATTTTAAATTTTATAATAATTTTTGTCCAAACAAACTTTTTGCTATATCAATTGCTAAATTTACTGTTTGGTTTCTAATATCCAGGAGAGGATTTACTTCTACTAGGTCAATACTTTTTATTGAGTCTTGTTTTGAAATAATTTCAGTTAATAAATATATTTCTCTGGGTGTTAAACCTCCATTTTTTCTTGTTCCTGTTCCAGGGGCAAATAACGGGTCTACTACATCTATGTCTAAGCTTACATGTATACTTTCAGTCTTTTCTTCTAGGTATTTTATTGCATCTTTTGCAACCTTTCCTATGGAATATTCGTCGATTTCTTGAAGGCTGTAAGCTTTAATGTTTTTTTCTTTTAAAAGTGTTCTCTCACCCTTATCCAAATCTCTTAATCCAATATAAACCAAATTTTCAGCTTTTAAAAAATTTTTATTTTGCCCTATTTTTGATAATTCATCACAGGCTAGTCCCATTATTGCAGCCAAACTCATTCCATGGATGTTTCCTGACGGAGATATTTTTTCATTATTTATATCACCATGAGTATCTATCCATATCACTCCAAGGTCTTCGAAGTTATTTAAACTTGCTTTAATTGACCCTATAGCTATTGAATGGTCGCCGCCAAGGGTTAGAGGTATTCTTCCCTCTTTAATTGTTTTATCAACTTCTTCATACAATTTTTCACATGTTTCTTTTACTATTTCATAATTTTTTAGATTTTTTGGACCAATTTGAATTTTATAGGAAGGATTTACAGATATATTTCCTAAATCTTTTATATTCAGATCTAAATCTTTAAGTTCATCTACTAGTCCGCTTAATCTAATTGCATCGGGACCTAATCTAGCACCTCTTATGGAGGCTCCCATATCTAAAGGCACTCCTATAATTGATATGTTTTTGTTTTTCATAATTCACCTCTAGTTAATTTTATCACACATAGTTATTTATTTTGGATTAATATTTTTTTGTATAATTCTAATACTTTTTCTATATAATCTATCAATTGCAATTATAAAAAAATGAATACTGAAAGTTCTATTTAATAAAATGAAGATTGCTATGGAAAAAACAATTATATTTAAATATCGTTAAAAAGATTATAAAACCTCATAAATCCCCAAATATACTTTATAATTGTTATCTTATAATTGATCAAATAAGCTTAATATATTTAGCATTTATAAATGATTAAGAACAGCTAAAATATATTCTATTTTAAAAAAAACCTATAATGCAAATTTTTTAAATGCAGTATGGGTTTTCTTATAACATTTTTTTTCGTTAGTTAAAGCTATGAAGACTATTAATTTAGAAAAAATTTTATACTATTAATTTTATACCGTTAAGATATTAATCTAATTTTATAATCTAAGGATTCTATCATTTTCATATCATCCTTTGTTGTTACTCCATGCGTTGTAAGCATATCCCCGGTTATAGCAGCATTTGCACCGGCTTCAAAAGCACTTTTACCTAGTTCATTCATATTTGCTCGTCCACCTGCCAATCTAATAGTTGCAGTTGGTATTACAAATCTAAAAACCGCTATGGTTCGATTAATTTCTTCTTCTGATAGAATTTCATTATTTGCCAGTGGTGTATTAGGTATGGGATTGAGAACATTCACAGGAATTGAATTTACATCAAGCTTTTTTAATTCATAAATCATATCAATTCTGTCATCTCTAGATTCTCCTAGTCCTATTATACCACCGCTGCAAATTTCCATACCGGAAGCTTTTGCTGCCTTTATAGCATTAATTTTTTGTTCATAAAGGTGAGTTGTACAGATGCTCGGAAAATAATTTCGTGAAGTTTCTAAATTATTATGAATTCTTCTTACACCTGCATTTTTTAACTTTTTGTAACCTTCTTCACTAATCAGTCCTCCTGAAATACATATTTCCACAGGAATGTGTTTGTGTATTTCACTAACAATTTCACAAACTTTATCAATATCATCTGATGAAAGGCTCTTTCCGCTAGAAACTAATGAATATCTTGGTATCCCCTGATTATATTTGTTAATTGCATCTTTAACAATAATTTCTTTGTCTAATAAATTATAAGTTTCAACATTTGTGGGATAATAAGCAGATTGAGCACAAAACTTACAGTTTTCAGGACATTTACCACTTTTAGCATTAATTATTGTGCACATATCAAAAGAATCTCCACAAAATTTTTTTCTTATTTCCTTTGCAGCACTAACTAAATCTTCATAGTTGGCATTATATAAAAATTTAGCTTCATATTTATCAATTTCATATCCATTTAAGACACGTTCTTTTAAATCTGTAACAGTCAACTTATCTATAACTTGCATTGTACAACACCTCATAAATTATTATAATTAATATAAGATTATTGTCAATCTTTTTTTATTTACGGTTAACTGTTGTTGACATTTTAATATTTTTCAAAAACTCCTAAACAGATTGGCTTCTTTTTATTTCTCCATTTCTCTTCATATTCTGTAACAATATTTAAAGGATAATTTTCTTCCTTCATATTAAAGTCAAAAATTAAAGTAGCGTATCTCTCGTCTTCAAAATATTTTAAGGAATCAACAAAAAAATCCTTATCGTCAGTTTTTAAATAAATTTGAGAGCCATCCTTTAAAATCTCCCTATATTTTTCTAAAAAATCAGGATAAGTGAGTCTTCTTTTTTGATGCTTTAATTTTGGCCAAGGATTGCAAAAGTTTATATATATTCTTGAAATTTCATTTTTATCAAAATATTCTAAGATATCTTTTGCATTCATTGGTATAGCCCTAACATTTGTAAGCTTGTTATCTAAAATTTTTCTTGTAGCATATACAAATGCATTAGTTTCCATTTCAATCATTATATAATTTTTATCCGGGTTTTCTAAGGCAGACGTAGCTGTAAAAGTACCTTTCCCCGCACCTATTTCTAAATATATATCATTATTATTCCCAAATACTTTATTCCAATTACCCTTATTCTTTTTTGCGTCAAATAATACATAAGGATTTTCTTTCATTTCAGGAATTGCAAAATGCTTTTTTCTTAATCTCATAATTCACCATAAAAGCGTTTAACCGCTTTCCCTTCTGATAAATAATTAATTATTATAGCTTGCATTAATTATTAAGTCAAATTAATTTTTTGAAAAAATTTTAAAGACTAATTTTTAGCCTTAATAATGGTTTTGTTTGCAAAAAATTTCATCTATTCTAAATAAATTTTTATGTATTGCCCAAAATTTAAATTTCAAAGTTTATCTTTTTTTATCTTCTTTTATAGGAAGATTCTGAACTAATTTTTTTATCATCAATAATAAATTTTACCAGCCTTAAATTATTCAGTTCTTCTACAATAATCTCTAGGGATTGGTGGTGTAAAATTTTTCTTTGCAGATTATTTATACAATTAATTATTTTTATATAGTGTTTTCATTGTGGTCTGATAGGGATTTTCCTTTTGCCAGAATCTTCTTATTAGAATCTTTTTATTTTCTTACTTACTCTTTCTTGTTGGCTATTTGGATGTCAATTATATATATCACCAACTAAAATCATTTTCGGTTTCATTAAGCTTTCATTAAATGATGATGAGTTTTTAGATGCAATTTTTAGTATAATTTCCATTCCGGTTTTTCTTTCTGTAACAGAGATTAAAACCGGCTAATTTTTTTTAGCTATATTTTAACTATAAATAATTAATCATAAGATCCTAAATTTGCTATAAAAACAATAAAATAAAAGCCTGCAAGAAAAATTTTACAAGCTTTTATTTTGTGTATTTTTAGCCATTTGTAAAGATGTATAAAAATACAATAACTTATGGGGTGGATAGTGGGACTTGAACCCACGATCTTCAGGACCACAATCTGACGCCCTAACCAACTAGGCTATACCCACCATAATTGATATATCACATTTTAACAAATTGTCTACTTTGTGTCAAGGGTCTATATTAATTCTGTAAAATACTTTTTTAGATTTTCTAATGCTCTGCCCCTATGACTAATAATATTTTTTTCAAGAAGACTCATTTGCCCAAATGTTTTATTTTGTCCTTCCGGTATAAATATAGGATCATAGCCAAATCCGCCCTTACCTTTTTCTTCATTTGCTATTATACCTTTGCAAGTCCCCTCAATAAAATTTACGTTTTTATCAGGACTTATAAGACATAATACAGTTTTGAAATATGCACTTCGATCATCTTTATCTTCTAAATTTTTAAGTAGTTTTTTTCTATTTGCCTTTTCATCATGGTCCCCTGCATATCTTGCAGACCTTACACCCGGTTCTCCATTTAGGGCTTTGACAAATAAACCTGTGTCATCTGCCAATATATATGAATCTATTTTTTTACTTATGGCTTCTGCTTTTATTTTTGCATTTTCTTCTAAAGTTTCAGCATTCTCCACTATATTAAGATCTCCTAAACCAAGCTCTTTTTTTGATAATATTTCGAAATCAAAGTCCTTTAATACTTCTTTAATTTCCTTAACTTTATTCTTATTATCCGTTGCTATTACCAATTTCATATATATCGCTCCACTATTTCCATATAATTGAATATATCTTTTATTCCTATTTGACCATATTTTACAAATTCTATAAGTTCTTCTGTATTAAATGTATCTCTTTCACTGGTTCCTTGGATTTCTATTATTTCAAATTTGTCATTCATAACTAAATTCAAATCCACATCTGCTATTGAATCTTCTCTATAATCTAAATCAACTAATTTTATACCCTTAACTTTTCCAACACTAATTGAACCGATTTTTGTTTTTATTGGATTGATATCTAATCTTTTCTCAATTAGGGCTTTTTTTACAGCAAATTCCAATGCCAAATATGCACCATTTATTGAAGTTGTTCTTGTGCCCCCATCTGCATTTACTACATCGTAATCAAGCCATATGGTTCTTTCTCCTAAAATTTTTAAATCTATAGATTCTCTTAAACTTCTCCCAATAAGTCTTTGAATTTCTTGGCTTCTGCCATCTATCTTTCCTTTTGATATATCTCTTACTTTTCTACTTATAGCTGCTGCGGGAATCATTGAATATTCTGCTGAAACCCAACCCATTCCTTTGCCTCTCAAAAATTGAGGAACTTTTTCTTCTATTGTTGCAGTACAAATTACCTTAGTATTTCCGCATTCAATTAGAACCGACCCATCTGCATTGGGTACAAATTCCGGAGTAATTTTAATTTTTCTTACTTCACTGTTCTGTCTATCTATTCTCATATTTCCTCTAAATTAATATTCAACATACTTATCAATATAATTTCTACATCCTTTATATAAACCGTCAACAAGTTTATCAATATAACTTTCATCTAATAAGTTATTGAGTTCTTCATCATTTGTAATAAAACCCAATTCCGCTAAAGCGGCAACTGTTTTTGTTTGATTTAAAACAATTAGTGCAGGTCTATTTTTAATACCTCTATCCTCAGCTCCGGTTTCTTTTATAAGTGCCTTTTGGAGTTCATTGGCAAAATGTTTTTGAACATTGGATTTTATTTTAATATTTTTTTCAGACGCATATAAAACCTCTATTCCGTTTGGATCTGTCTTTTCTGAAGAATTAATATGAATAGACAAAAATAAGTTTGCATTTGTTTCATTTGATAGGCTTGCCCTATCTTGAAGTTTAATAAATTCATCCCTATTTCTTGTTAGGCTGACATCTATTCCGTCCTGCAAAAGTTTATCATATAATTTATTAGCTATTTTTAAGGTTAAATCTTTTTCATAAACCTTCTCATCTTTAGACAAACATCCTGAATCTTTACCTCCATGCCCCGGATCTATGATAATCTTAACTTTACCCTCTACAAATAATTTATCACTTATGACTTGTTTTCTTTCAACATCTTCAAGATCTAATCCCACAGCTTTCAAAGTATCCTCATTTTCGTCTTCATATATTTTTTCTGTTAAATATTTTGTTTCCTTAATTTCTTCACTTGATTGATAGTGATTTTTAACAATGGAATTGACATTATAAGATAAGGTATTTGCTTTTGATTTGTCATTTTTCTTTGACTTAATTGCATTCTTTTTTTTGTCCTTCTTATCTGATTTATTTTTTTCACTTTCTCCAATTAGTGATTCCGTATTTAATGTATCCACTCTTGCTTGTAAATTTTTTCCGTCCCAATTAACATTATAGCCAAAAGCTTCAGAAATAAATCTAAGTGGTACCATTGTCTTTGTTTCTTTTAACTTATTATAAGTAACTAAAACAGGAATTGAGTTTTCGTCAATTTTTTTCTTTTCCTCGTCAATGAATACAACGCCGGACCCGATTTTAAGTTTTACTTTTTTTTCATTTAGTGTAATTAGAGCGGTTTTCTTTTGGTTGTCCCAATAAACACTTGCTCCAAGTGCTTCCGTGATTTCTCTTATGGGGACAAAAGTTCTGCCGTCCTTTACATAGGAATAATAGTTTGATGATAAATTTTTTCCATCAATTTCTACGCTACAAGCTTTTACATTAATATTTTTCTTGTTTATCTCAACCGCCAGGTCATTTCCGGCTGAAACATGTATAAAAACCATAGCCATCATTATTAAAAAAATATATATCTTTTTCATTGTATCCTTTCATTATTTTCTATTATTAAACAACCTTGTAAAGTTCATCGCTTAATGGTTCCGGTATTTCAATTCTTTTGCCATTATCAATCAGAATCTTTTTATTATTATCAGTTACAAGTCCAATTTTACTAACTTTAATATTCATTGCTTTACATCTATTTCGGTAGCCTTCAAACTCATCTTTATCAAATACCATAAGCATAGAACCGGATGAAATTAAACCATATACATTAATATTATAATATTTTCCGATTTTTTTTGTAATATCTTTAATGGGTATGTCATCCTTAAATACTTCTATTCCCTTAGAGATAGCTTCAGAACATTCCCACAAGGCGCCATAGATTCCTCCTTCAGTAACATCATGCATATATTTTACCTTATAGTCAAGGGCAATTTTTGCCTCTTTGAGGACTGATAAATCTTCAATATTAATTTTTGAATTTTCCTTTTCTACTTCAGTTAAAAATCTGTTTTCTCTTTCTTCTAAAATAATAGATGTGCCTTCTAAACCGACATATTTAGAAACTGCAATTATATCTCCGGGGCTTACTGAAGAAATATCAGGCATTTTATCTCTATTTGCTCTGGCGATTACAGTTGTTGTTAATACAATTTTATTCACAGCATTTGTAACCTCTGTATGACCCCCTACGATTTCTAAATTATTCAACTCACAAGCTTTGTTGGCATCTTCCATAATTTGATTTAAATCATCAAAACTTGCACTCGGTGGCAGTAAGATGCTAAGCAAAACTCCAACAGGATCTGCTCCTTGGCAACTTACATCATTAACGGAAATGTTAATAGCCAAATAGCCAAGATTTTTACTTGCTCCTGTTATCGGATCTGTCGATACTACAATAAGATCTCTATTAAAATCCATAACAGCCGTATCAATTCCAATTGAAGATTTTGTTAATACCTCGGCTCTTGTTGAATTAATATTATTAAAAACATATTTTTTTAAATCATTATTTGAAATTTTTCCAATTTCCAAATACTTTCACCTCGTTTAATCAGTCATTTTTTATTCTTATTTCAAATTTATATAGCCCATCTTCAATAGTAGAACTTTTATCTAATATTTCATAAGTGTCAAAAACTTTTAAATTGTCTTCACTTTGAGCTATGCCCTTTATAAGAATGCTCTTTTCTTCGTATATATAGTCAGTAAATAAAAGATTTTCATTTTCTAATTTCTGCAAGGAAACTACCTTGTCAAAAAAAGTCCTGTTAGATTGTTGATATCTATCACTAGAAAGGTCTTTGTCAATAATTTTTTCTTCAACATTATCTTTTTTTATATTCTTGTTCAAAGTTGAAATTTTACTATCCAATTTATTAATATATATTATATTTGCAGAAATTAAAAGTAAGAATAAAAAAATTATCCCGGGAATTTTCCAATTTCTTTTTCTTTTCTCAATTTTATTAAATTTAAAGTTTTTGAAAACCTCAAAATTATCACAAATATCATAATTTTTAATATTTAGGCATTTATAAATATTTGTATTCCTTAAAATCCCGCCTAAATTAACCGTATTTTCATTAACAAATTCTTGAACTTTATTAGTGTAATTTGTCATGATATTTATAAGCCTTAAAGAAAAATCTTCATCAATTTCTATTGTCATCGGATCATATTTGCCTTCAAGAATATTTATTACATTTGAAGCTTCAAGACCATTATCAGCATAAGTTTTAAGCAATTGGTCAGAAAAAATGTATTCATATTTTTTACATAGACCTCTAGATATTTCTATTAATATAATTCCATCCAGATCAAATTCTATGTATTTACCGTCATCCCTATAAATTTTGTCATTGGGTAAAACTTTTAAAAGGGATAAATTATATTTATTAAAAATATCTTCAAATTGTTTAAATAAATCAAGGGGTATTAAGGAAATAGAAAGTTCATAAGTAATGGGTTCTATTATTAAAGAGTATTCAATTTTATATTCTTCAATTTTTAAGTTGCCATAATCCTCTAAATCTAACCTTAGAAAATTTTCCAAATCATCTTCATCTATAAGAGGAACTTTATAATTAATGTGTATAATATTTTTATTTGCAATAAATAAAATAATTTTTGTTTTGTTAGGAACTTGAAACTCCTCTATATATTTCTTCAACAAATAAAAAAAATGATGATAATCAAGAATCCCCTCTGAAGAATATATGTTTAGAGGCAAATAAAATGGCTTTGCCACATTCTTATATTTAATGTGTATGTATCCTGTTTTTAAATAGACATATAAGTAGTTCATAAAATACCTCAAGAAAATATTTGTAGAAATATAGCCATGGCTATATATGGACCAAAAGCTATAGTGTCCTTTATTGTTTTTTTGGAAATAAAAATTAAAAAAAGTCCAACGATTGCAGCCCCTACAAAAGATATTGTGAAAATTTCCAAAATATCCAAATAAGAATATGCAAAAAATCCTCCTACAAAAGCAAACTCTAAATCTCCAAGGCCCATAGCTCCGGTTAAAATTACAATAAAAGCAAAAATTAGTCCCAATATAATTGCATATTTACAAGAAACTAATATTTGCTCACCATTAATTATCTTATATATTATTTGTAAGCTTAATAAAAATATTAAATCTAAAACATATATAAAGCCTGTTTTAAAATCACAATAGCCTACAAGAAATAGTAGCGATGCTTCTAAAGCCCTGAGTAAAAAATTTAGGTTTAAGCCATATATTAGATAAAAACTTATGAAAATCAGCCCGTAAATTGCCTCAAAAAGAAGAATATCTATTGGTATTATACACTTGCAATACCTACAATGACCCCTATAAATAAGAAAAGAAATTATAGGTATCATATCCAACAATTTTAATTTTCTTTTACAAGTTTGGCAATATGAGGACTTCCAAATAAAGTCCTCATTTTTTTCCCTTCTACTAAAAAATAAATTGAAAAAAGAACCAATAGCTGATCCTAAAAATAATATTAAGAATTTCATTTAATATTTTTATTTATCAGGAACTATTTTATTTTTATCAACTTTCACCAGTCCGGGATTAATTGTTATATTGCCGTCAGTAACTGTTATGCTGAAAGAATCCGAACCGGAACCCTTTGCAGGTTTTATTTTATCCTCATCTTCCAAATAATCTTTCAAATCTGCAACAGTAATATTTGTAGCATCCGGATGATCAATAAGATATAAAACAGATGCATTTTTTAAAGTCTTAACATTGGAATTGTGAGCTGTCGCCTGTGCTTGAATGTTTGTGCCTCTATAAGAAAGAGCTGCAATTGAAATTAAAATTGCAATTATTGAAATTACAATAACTAATTCTAATAATGTAAAAGCCTTTTTCTTCATTTTTAATAAATTTTTAAAATTTTTCATTTAATCTTACTCCCAAAATATTATGAAATCATCAACACTTAAATTATACTACATAAATGTCACTAAAATATTGAATAAATAAATATATCTCCCTATTAACGGCTTTTATAAAAAATTTTTAAGCTTATACTTAGCCGGTAAAATTATAACTTGTAAAACAAAGATTCAAAATATCATTGTTTTGGTTAAAAACTTCGACTTATCTACGCTCAAAATAATTTCTAAATTATACATATCTTAATTTATCTATTTTTTGAAATAATTAACCCCGGCTCTAAAAATATTTTGATATTCTATATTGTCAATATTTTTATATAAGTTCTTGTCAACACGTTCGCAATGGCCCATTTTTCCAAATATTTTTCCATCAGTAGAAATAATTGATTCAATATTACAACTAGAACCGTTTGGGCAATCTTCATAAAGCCCAACAACTTGTTCATTTTCAAATAATTGATCCAAAATATTTTTATTTGCTATAAACCTGCCTTCTCCATGAGATATTGGCATCTTATAAAATTTTCCTTCTTCGAGTTCACTCAACCATGGTGAATTATTTGTTAAAATTTTTATATTTTCAATACATGCAATATGCCTGTTAGCTGTGTTAAAAGTTAGAGTCGGATCATCTTCTCCCATTTCTTTAATAGTTCCAAAAGGAAGTAAACCAGTTTTTACAAGAGCTTGAAATCCGTTACAAATTCCTAGGATAAGGCCGTCATTTTCAGTTAGCATATATTCTATAGCTTCTTTTATTTTTTTTGACCTTATTACATTTGCTATGAATTTTCCTGAACCGTCAGGTTCATCTCCCATAGAAAATCCTCCCGGTATTGCTAATATTTGTGCATTTCTTATAAGTTCAGACAGTTTATCCAAAGAATTACTAATGTCCTTATCTGTCCTATTCTTAAACAATAAGATATCAACTTCAGCGCCTTCATTTTCAAAAGCTTTTTTTGTATCCCATTCAGAATTTGTTCCTGGAAAAGCCGGAATCACAACTCTAGGAATGTCCACACATTTCTTTGATTTTGTTCTTCTTTTTTCAACTTTTTTATTTTTAATTTCTGATATTTTTATGCTGTCCTTAGGAGCAAATATAGAGTCAAAGGTATGAATATAGGCTTTTTCTAGTTCTTTATCATTTAATTTTTTCCCATTAACTATAATATCTTTATCAAAACTACCGATATTTTCAATAAAAGGTCTATCTTCTAAATATTCCACAACAAAAGAACCATATTTTGGTGAATATAAATCAGATAAATTTACTTTAAATCCACTTCTGCCAAAAGTGCTTTCATAGATAGTTGCTAAAGTCCCCTTATTTGTAATTGCCGTCGCACTGATAATATTTCCCTTTAAAATTTCCTTATTAATATTTGTACAATTTTCTTTTAATTCATTTAAGTTAATCTTACCATTTTTATCATATTCTAAAGTGATAAGACCGATTTTTCCTTTAGATTTAAAAGCGTTGGAAATAATATTTTCTACGTCTGCAGTTGTTACAGCAAAAGATATTAGGCTTGGCGGTACATCAATATTTTCAAAAGTTCCGCTCATTGAATCCTTACCACCTATTGGCGGAGCTTCAAAAAAGTAGGAAGCTTCCAAGGCTCCAAGTAGAGATTTTAGAGGTTTTGACCAAGATTTTTCATCTTTAAGCTTTCCATAATATTCTTGGAAAGAAAGTCTTATTTTATCAAGTGAAGCCCCACAGGCAACTAATTTTACTATAGATTCAATAACTGCATAGTATCCCCCAAGATATTGAGATTCTTCTGAAAGTTTTGGATTAAATCCATAACTCATAAGTGAAACAGTGCGAACATCTCCGTCAAAAGAAGGAATCTTTGCAACCATAGCTTGACTAGGAATTGTTTGCTTTTCTCCACCTAAAGGAGAAAGAACGGTAGATCTTCCAACTGATGAATCAAATAATTCAATTAAGTTTTTCTTAGAAGTAATATTTAAGTCGCTTAAATACTTCTTCAAATTATCGGCATCCATATCACTATTAAATAGAGTTGGTGCTACATTTTCAGATTCAACAAATACGTCAGTTTTTCTGTGAGCTCCGGTTGAATTAATAAAGTCATAAGACATATCGCAAACAATTTTATCTTCATAGTACATAATCATCCTGCCCGTATCAGTAACTGTTGCAACATGAGTAGCTTCAAGATTTTCTTCATCAGCTAATTTCAAAAATTTATCCTTATCTCTAGCAGATAATAAAACTGCCATCCTTTCTTGTGATTCTGAAATTGCAATTTCCCTAGGTTTTAATCCCATATATTTTAACGGAACCTTATCTAAGTGAATTTCAACACTGTTAGATAATTCACCTATGGCGACACTAACTCCACCGGCCCCAAAATCATTACATTTTTTTATTAATTGAGCAGCTTCTTTACGCCTAAATAATCTTTGGATTTTTCTTTCTTCTGGAGCATTACCTTTTTGAACTTGAGCAGATTCTGTTTTTATTGAAGATTTTTTATGTGATTTAGAAGAACCTGTTGCACCACCAATTCCATCTCTTCCAGTTTTTCCCCCTAATAAAATAATAACATCACTTTTCTTAGGTTCGAGTCTTCTTACATTTTCAATAGGAGCTGCTGCTATAACTCCACCGGCTTCCAACCTTTTAGCAACATATCCCGGATGATATAATTCATCAACTAAACCTGTAGCAAGCCCTATTTGATTACCATAAGATGAATATCCTCTAGCAGCTTCTGTGCAAATTTTCTTTTGTGGAAGCTTTCCTGCTAAAGTTTTGTCAAGAGGTGTAATAGGATCTGCGGCTCCTGAAATTCTCATAGCTTGATATACAAAAGCTCTTCCTGAAAGTGGATCTCTTATTGCTCCTCCAAGACAAGTACTAGCACCTCCAACGGGTTCAATTTCTGTGGGGTGGTTATGAGTTTCATTTTTAAACATCAACAAATAGTCCCTATCTTCAACTTTTCCGTTCACTTCTACTTTTACCTTAATTTTTATTGAGCAGGCATTAATTTCATTTGAAATTTCTAAATCATCAAGTTTTCCATTTTCCCTCAGATATTTTGCCAAAATTGTTCCAAATCCCATAAGACTAATAGGCTTATTAATTTTTAGCTCTTTTCTGATTTCCAAATATAAATTAAAAGCTTTTTTTATTTCCCTATCCAAATCAGTTTTTTCATGGAAATTAATATTGAGCTCGGTATTAAAAGTCGTATGCCTACAATGGTCTGACCAATAGGTATCAATAATAAAAAGTTCTGTTTCATTTGGGTCCCTATTTTCACTTCTGAAATAATCTTGAAAAACAATAAGATCGTCCAAACTCATGGCTAAATTTTCTTTTCCTAAAAAGTCCTCTAATTCTTTTTTATTAAAGTTTATGAATCCATCAAAAATCCTGTTTTCAAGGTTATTGTCCATTTCTTTTTCAGCCAATAAATTTTCATCAAGGGCAATTTCATGAGAATCTACAGGATTGATTAAAAACTTTTTAATTGATTCTAAAGCCTCTTTGCCAGCTCCCTTTATATCATAAACTAAACTAACTTTAGCCCTTATTGCTTTATCTGAAAACAAAGCAATCGTATCAAGAAGACCTTGTTCTCTTTGGTCAAATTGACCCGGCAAATATGAAACTCTTAAAGGGCTTTGAAAAGATTCTTCTAAAGTCTTGACTTGGTCCCCAAAAAATAGGCAATCAACCGGCTTTTCAGCCAGAATTGTATATAAGATTTTTTCCAATAATTCTTCTGAACATTCTATATCATACCTTCTATAAACTTTTAAATCCTTAAGACTCAAATTTAATGAATTTTCAATTTCAGCCTTAGTTGATTTAGAAAGAAAATCAAACTCATCTTTCTTTCGAACATAAACTTTTTGAATACCGGTTTGACTATTTTTCATATTTCCCCCTCAAAATTATATAAAATACATAAATAAATAATAAAAAATAGAGAATCCTATTGAGATTCTCTATTTAGAAGTATAAAAATTAATATCTAACTTAAAAAAAGAGGCAAACTTATCCCTTTTCAGTTGAAAAATGTTGAAAATAGAATAAAAAGCAGTTTTTAATATAAAATTTCTAAAAACTCCACTCATAAAACTTACCTCCACATACTCACATACTATGCAATATATTATAACATAAAATTAATAAAAATTTAAATTAATGCCTTGTAAATATAATTATTAAGCATCCGATCTTGAAAAAGAATTTTTCATATTATTACTTGCTATCCAAAGAACTTTATCTAAAAATTCACTTGTTTTTTCTCTAGTTAGATTTGCAAATTCTTCGTTAGATTTTTCAAAAAATTCTTCAACTTTTGAAGGCTTTTCTTCAATAAATTTTTTATCAGTTTTATTAATATGTTCCATAGCCTTATTGGCCATTAAAATTTGATACCTTTCAACTGCACTTGAGGTTGCCATATAATTGCTATCACAAATAACTGCAATTATTCTATTTATCCAATAGAAAGAATCTGTTCCGGCTTTAAGCTCTCCACTAGAAAAATATTTTGGTATTGAATTTACATTAACATACAGCGGCACCAAAGCATTAAAGACATTTGAGGAATAAGAAAACCATTCAATAGCTTTTAGTTCATCAGGCATATAAGGTCTAATTTGAACTAATCCCAATACATTTGTCCTATTTATTCCAATAGGTCTATATTTATTGGAAATTTTTTCCTTAGCTTTAATATATGGATCATAAGGTGTTTCTTGATAATGATTTGATAGGGCCCATTTTATATCATTTATAGTTATCTTTTTTTCAGGAACCATAGTATAGGGCAAATTATTAGATTCGGGTCCAAGTTTTTCATGATCTCTCATAAAAGTAGGATTAAATCTTTTTAGTAAGATCCAAGCTCTTGGAGTATTATAAGTATGATCTGAATCTTCACAAGACCCAAAAGCATCCCTTGGATTAAATTTTTCATTAGTATTAAGTCTAAGATCCAATTTATAATCTTTTACCAAATCTCTTAAAGTTTTTGAACACATAAAATTTTTGCCCTTGCCATAAGCATCATCAAAATCAAAATAATCAATACCCAGTTGGTTAGGCATAACCACATAAGAATCATCATCCACGCGTCTGCTCATCCAATTATGACCGCCTATAGTTTCAAACCACCAAATTTCATTTTCATCTTGGAAAGCAATTCCATTCATTTCATATGTCCCATATTTCTCTAACAAGCTGCCGAGCCTTTCAACACCTTCTCTTGCAGAACTAATATATGGGAGAACCACAGAAACAAAATCTTCTTCTCCAAGACCTCCAATAATTTCTTCCTCTTTATCACTCTTTTTTTGATATACAACCAAGGGATCAGCACCTAAAACTCTCTCATTTGATGTAATAGTTTCTGTTGCAGTCATAGAAACATTTTTTTCATTGACACCAAAAGCTCCCCAAACCCCTTCTTTATCATCTGCATTTGGACAATAAGTATATCTAAAAGGCTTGTCAGGAAGGTCAAATTCTACATGAGATAATACTGATTTATATTTTTTAGGTTGATTTTTAGGATTCATTACCAGAATTCTTTTAGGACTGTATTGTCCGGATGGTGAATCCTCGTTTCTGGCAACAAGAGTTGAGCCGTCATAAGAAGCATTCTTACCTACTAAAATAGTTGTACACGCCATAATTTCCTCCTTACATTATTTAATAAATTATTTACGCTATTATACTATAGCATATAATTTTTAAAAATTAAAAAACCGCCCCATTAAAGTTTAAAATAAATATATACAATAATTAAATAAAATCATGTATGCCTATATAAGTTTTTTAGTAATTGAACTTATTCCTATAAAAATAATTAACAAAAATAAAATTACTCATCCCTGAAATAATTTTTATAGTGCTTTATAGATCCGTATTTTCTTTTTAAATAAGTAATTTCTCTACTGATTGAAAAGTCATTTTTGTTGTTAATAGTAAATTCATAGCCATTTTTCAAAAGTTCATCTTCTATAGCATGATATTTTTTGTCAGTATATTTTTTTAAAAGTTTAGGATGAGCATTTAGCCAAATTTTTGAAGTTTCCCTGTGATAATAAACATCTTCTTCAAATCCCAAATCTAAAAGATCACGAATATAAAAATCCAAAACATTAACTCCGCCAACTGCCATGAAATAGTGACTTTGTGGCAGTCTTAAATTCATTTCAAAAGCCTTAAATGTTTTATCCCTATAATCATATTTAAGATCAATATTTGAAAAACCTGTATATTTTATTTTTTCCAATTTTTCCCTATAAAAATCAAAGACATCAGGCATATACTTTGTATAAATTGCATCATTATTTCCAATCCTCAGCGGAAGGGGATCTGATAAGAGAATTTGCCCGTAAACCATCATTCTAACTTTTGCATTTTTATCACAATAGGCATTTAAAGAAGCTTGATTTGCAGCATCTCCCGGTATATATTCTTGAACAAGCATAGTTCCGTCATACTTATTATCATAAATTGTTTTAACAATTTTCTTAAGTTCTTCAAGGCTAAGAACTGTATATACCTTATATTTATTGGGAAAGGATAATTTTACATAAGATATTGAATCATTCGGTTTGAGTATTAGGGGAAATTTTAACTCAAGACCTTCTAAATCTTTTAAAGAATCAATGATAGAATATTTAGGAAAAGGAATACTCAATTCCTCACATGTTTTGTAAAAATCAATTTTGTTTTCTAACCGTTCATTTAATTGCCTTGAAGGTATATTAAACTTATAATATTCTTTAATTTCATCTTTATTTCTACTGAGTATTTGAGAATATTCATCCCCACAAGGTATAGTTATCAAAGTATTATCCTTATGGGCTTTAGCAAAGTCTTTCATTGCTTTTACAAAAACTTCATCTTTTGCAAAATTATTAATTACAAACCTTTCCAAGATTTTTGAATTATCAGTAGCAGGTAAGGTTTTTTGACAAAATACCGTTGATTTTAATCCATAGTTATCATTTAATATACGGGCTACTCCATAGGCATTTTCATCTGAACCTAGTATTACAAATTTAATATTAAACTTATTTATAATATCTTTTGAAATATTTTTCATTCATACTCCTTATAATAATAAATTTTAATTTCGTAACTATTATAATATAAATATATAATTTTATCTTTATTTTTACAATAACATCGTTTAATTAGAAATTAATCTGTACTCATTTCCTCAATTCTCTAAATTTTAATTCTCCCTTTCTGCTAAAGAAGAAATTAAAGAAAATTTTAATATTAATAAAATCCGGTAATTCTTATAAGTGATAACTGCAAATAATAAGGTACTTGAATTAAACTAAGTTCATGTAAGAATAATTCAATTGGAGTTTAATAAGTTAGAGTTTTCCAAGTCTTTTACTAAGCTCCATTAAATTTTTATTAAGATTATTATTTTATATTTTTGTCAGGTATGTCTTTTTTGGTAATATTTTCTAAACAGTTCATTAGAATTTTATTGTTTTCTCTTAACAAAAGCAGATTCATATCCTTTGCTTTTTCATCTTAATGTTACTGATGTATTAGGTTTCTAATATAGAAAATCATTTTTTTATTTAAAATTTTTAGTCTTTTTCAAAAAAATACCTATATTAAATCTTTCTATTTTTTTAGATTTATTTTTTTTGTTTCATATGTCAAAATCTATTATCCGGTAATATCTCTATTTTTTTACATACTTATTTTTGTTATTATTACATTTTATGCCACGTTAGTATGAGTATTATTTTTTATTTATGTCACGAATATTTTATATTCTATATATAATAAAAATATCTGTTAGAAATTACTTTTCCAACAGATATTATAAAATTTATTTAAAACATATTCTATTTTAATATATTTTTGCTCCAGCAGGTATTTTATCATCTAACATTATTAGATTTAATAATTCTTTTCCTTCATATTCACAAATTGCAGACAATAGCATTCCTTCTGATTGTTCGCCCATCATCTTACGTGGAGGAAGATTACAAATCGCAAGTAGTGTCTTTCCAATTAAGCTCTCTGCGCTGTAATATTCCTTAATACCAGATAAAATAACTCTTTCTTTTTCAGAACCATCATCTAATGTAAATTTCAA
>CABTZF010000028.1 GCA_902489255.1 uncultured Peptoniphilus sp.
AGCTAACGAGCCTCCCCAATATTTGACATAGAGCCAAATAAATATGTGTTTTTTTTCTAATATATATTCAATTTTTAATGATATAAAAAGGAGGAAAAATTAAAATCAGCTTAATTTTACAAATGCGTATAACAAATCTGTAATATTTTTTGCCTGATAAAAATATTATTCCCATACTTTTCTCTCATTTTTATCTCATTATATTCCTCCTTGAAATTTAGTTTTTATACCAACTTTTATCCAAAGAAATACTAATTACAATTATATTTTTCTTTATTATTACTTAAAATATGTATATTTTTCCTTACAAAATATACAGTTATAAATATAGTAATAATATCTGACAGCCCTTGAGCAAAATATACACCATACACTCCGTAAAATAAATTCAAAAAATATATACAAGGAATGTAAATTATGCCTTGTCTAGACATAGTAACTATCGTTGCCATTTTAAATTTATGAGTATTCTGCAAGAACATCCCAGATATAGTTATATATGCTACTAATGGCAACGTAAGTGACTGTAATTTCAATACATTATTCCCTATCGAAATAACTTCCCTATCAAGCGTAAACAGACTGATTAAAAACTCAGAACTACATATGAAAATTATTCCTAAAACAATCACAAAGGATACTGATATAGATAAGGTTGCCTTAAATGCCTTTATTACCCTCTTATTCAATCCCGCACCAAAATTTATACCACAAATTGGCTGAAACCCATGTCCAAATCCTACCATTACATATGTTCCAGCTTGAATTAATTTTGAAACTATAGTAAAAGCTGCAATGTAAGATTTACCATAAAAAGATAGGGTGTTATTTAAAACGACTATTGATATAGCTATAAATATTTCTCTTGAGAAATTAGGCAATCCTCCCATAAACAATTCTGAACAAATATATTTTTCAATAGAAAAATTTTTTCTATTGAATTGAATATCATTTTTAAACTTTGCATAATATACTAATACTATAAAACTAATAATTTGTCCTAAAAATGTAGCATATGCGGCACCCTTGATTCCTAAATTAAAGCCAAAAATAAATATCGGATCAAAAATACAATTTATAACCGCCCCTACTATCATTGCTAATGCTCCTACTTTTGGTTTCCCTTGTAATCTCAATTGATTATTAAGAGTCAAAGATGATATCGCAAAAGGTGTACTTAATAACAATATACGCAAATATGACTTTGTAGTAAAAATTAATTCACCTTTTGCACCCAAGAAAAGCACCAAATTATCAAAAAATAAGATTGAAAATAAAAGTATCAACAACCCTGTTGTTAGTGAAATGTAAAATCCAGTTATTGACATTTTCTCAGATTCATCATATTTTTTTTTACCCTGCATCCTAGATATATAATTCCCTGAACCATGACCATATAGCAATCCAAATGCCTGTATTACATTCATAAATGAAAATGAAATACCTACTGCTGCTACCTCATTGACACCAATTTGAGAGACAAAATAAGTATCTGTTATCCCATACATAATAATTATAATCATTGATAATGCTGATGGTATTGCCATTTCTATTATTAATTTCAATAAATTTTCATGTTTAATTTTTTCTATATCTCTATTGTTATTCAAACCTTCATCTCCCAAAAAATTTATTCATTTACATTAAATATTAAAGAAAAAATGCACTAAAAACTATACTATCTTCTCAACAATACCTTTATCTCCATCAACAATAATAATATCTCCATCTTTTAATTCCATCGTTGCGTTTCCTACTCCTAGAACAGAAGGAATATTAAATTCTCTCGCAACAATGGCTGCATGTGATAATGCTCCTCCAGTATCTGAAACAACAGCTTTTGCAATTTTGAACAATGGAGTCCACTCTGGATCAGTATAAGGACACACTAAAACATCTCCTTCCTTTATTTTTTTAAATTCAGAATGATTTCTTACTATGCATACATTACCTTTGACTTTACCCATACTTCCACTTACCCCAATGAACTTATTATCACTATCATATGAAAAAATAGATATTATCATGTTATCCCATTTATTTTCAGCATATAGCCTTTTTGATTTCCTCTTGTTAATAATACATATATATTCATCCAAAGTATCATTATGTTTAATCAAATTTTTCAATTCATCAATTTTTAAGTATAAAATATCTTCATATTTCATATTTAGTTTTAGACATATATTCTTCACTGATAAACGTAATAACCCAAATATTGTTTCCCATAAATATTGACTACTCTCTCTAAGTACATGATATTTCCTGTAAAATTCAATTCTTTCAATTATTTTTTTGTAATAATTGATACCATATTTCTTTTTTATAGAATCAACTATAGTATCATATTTTGAAAGTCTATCTCCATCATCAAATGAACTATCACTCAATAATATCAACTCTAATAGTCGATTATTATTTTCATTCCATGATTCACTCGAAAAAGGAATACAACAATAATTTGATTTCCATCCATATTTTTTTGTAAATTCATTCAAGGCATTGTATTCTTCACTATAAAACATTTTTATCTGATCAATAGAAATTCCTTTTTCAATCTCTTTAATTAATTTTTTGTTCATTTTAAATTTTTCGGATAATTTATCTATATCTTTGTTCATAGAAACTGTTATATAATCAAGGTTGGTTAACAAATCGTATTCGGAATAATTTTTATCTATTTTTTTTAACATTTTATCTAATTTCCCACCTAAAATAACGCTAGGAAACAGTAAGTATCGGAATCTAACATATGAAACTTTTTTGTGTAAACATATTAGTCTATTTATAATTTTATCTATAATTTCAATTTTTGTATCTTTAACACTTAGACATTCTTCTATACAATTCACTTCTTTTTCAATTTCATTCAACTCTTGAATACCACGTTTGATATTTTCTTTATTGTTTGTATACTCTTTATATACAAAAGGATATTTTAATATTTTTATCCCAATCTTCAGCTTTATATTCTCTACATCAATAACACCTAAACTATTCATATTCAATGGATTATTAATATAAATTCCTACATCATTAAATAAATCATATTTCATGTTTTGTAGTATCATTGCTACTTCATCATCTAATGGATACCATAATCTAGGGAAATGCTCTATCATATTATTTAAATATTTTTTTTCTTTTTTTCCAAAATTATAAGTATATTTTTCTACATTATCATGATCTTTATTAAGTGTTGTTATTTTTCTAGCTTGAAGGATATACATTTTTCCTTTTTCTTTTGCCCATTCAATATCCATCGGAACTCCATACAAATCCTTTATTTTTTTAGCTTGATCCGATAATTTTTTTAAATCTATATCTGTTAAACACCTTCTATTTCTGTCACCTTCAGTTGTATTTACTTTTTTTATACCATTTTCAGAATATATAATTTTTATGTTCTTTGAACCTAACTTGCAATTTTGTATATTACCCTCCACATCAAGAGTATAATTATCTGGGGTAACCTGACCAGACACTATCGCTTCCCCCAAACCATAAGATGCATCAATTATTATTTCTTCTTTCCCAGAAATAGGATTAGATGTAAACATTACACCTGAAACTTCAGAATTTACCATTTTTTGAACTACTACAGCTATCGACACCTCTTTTTGATCAAATTTTTTTGCTTTTCTATACTCAAACGCACGTCTTCCCCATAATGATGCAAAACAACACTTAATGCTATATAGTAAATTTTCAAATGAAGTTACATTCAAAAAAGTTTCCTGCTGGCCCGCAAAGCTAGCATCCTCTAAATCTTCTGCTGTCGCGGATGATCTTACAGCTAAATGTACTGGTGCTTCAAATTTCTCAAACATTTTTTTTATTTCTAATTCTATACTATATGGAAATTTAGAATTTATAATAGAATTTTTAATATCATTTAATCCATTTTCAATATTATCATAATCCTCTTCATCCATTTCTTCTATCTTACTTTTTATAATATGATCTATTTTATTTTCAGATATAAATTCTTCATATAATGTGGATAACAAAATAAATCCTGGTGGTACATCAATACCACTAGATACCATAATTGATAAATTTAATCCTTTCCCACCCACCAAATTTATACCAAATCCTTTAGATTCGTAAAAATCCACTATATTAGTCATGATTTTTTACACCTTCTTTCATTTCTCTAATTATATCTTCAATTGATATGTGATTCCTATATAAATCCAATTTATCTTCTAAGTGAACTCTATACTCTTCTTGCAAACACACATATAATTGAACAATAATCATGCTATTTACACCATAATCAAGCAAATTTTCATCATTTTTTATATTATCAATATCCATGTCAAGCAATTCAGATAATTGTTTTTTTATAAATTTTTCCATACTATCATTATTAATTTTATTCATATAATTTTCACCACCCTTATATTACTATTTTCGTTTAACTCATAAATTGCTAACCTGCCTTTGGATGTAATTGTTATATATTCATTTATTATGATTATCTTCCTAATTTTTGAAGATATGTATAAAGTTTCATTAATATCAACTATATACTCAATAATTTCTCTTATTTTGTTATCATCTAAAATATTATTATGATTATCTATATAAAGAGATATTACATCATCATGCTCTGCAACATTATATAGTATGTTATTTTGCTTCAAAATTTCTAATTTAGACTCAATATCTTCTATGAAAATATTTTCTCCATTCTTTGAAACTATTATATTCTTTTTTCTTCCCTTAAAAAATAATTCTCCATCTTGCAAAATAAAAATGTCACCTGTTCTAAAAAATTTTCCACCAAACAATTCCAATTCTTTTAATTCACCTCTATATAGAATCCGACTAAATAATCCTTTTGTATCAACAATTAATTCACCTTCTCCATCTGGTAATATATTATCTCCATCATCCAATATTCTATAATCATACATAGGATACACGCTTCCTTCTGAATCTATATCATTGATATCTGAAGAACTTAATGACAGAAATCCTAATTCAGTCATTCCATACCCCACAAAAAAATCAATCCCATTACTAATATAAAATTCTCTCAACTCTTTCTTTGTTTTACTTCCGCCACTTAGGATAATTTGGACTTTATTACCCAATAATTCTCTAACAGGATTTATCGAATTTTTATACTTTCTATTAGATATATTCATGATTAACTCCCATACCATAGGTACACCAAAAACTCCTAATATATTTTCTTTCCTTATGCTTTCGACAATATTATTTATAGATGAATATATACAAAATACAATGTCACATTTAAGAAAATACATAACAAAAGGTACTAAAAACCCTAATATATGATACATAGGTAGTGTACTTAAAATTTTTTTATTTGGGAAGTCAGAATTACTCTTTAGTATTTCATATATTTTGCTAGTTTGTATTTTTTGCTCTACATTCGACAATATTCTTAATATTGTTTCGGCATTATAAGCAAACTCTTTTTGATATCCCATAGTTCCAGAGGAAAGAAAACCTATCCATTTTGCCCATTCACAATCTTCATAAAATTTTGATACATCTATACTATGATCACTATTTATTTTATAATAGATATCACTATCTATTATAAAAATAAAATTATCCTCTTTTCTTTCACGTGGATCTGCCAACAATACATTATATCCAGCTCTTAGCAATGCAAACATTACAAAAAAAGTCGAACAATTATCTTTTGCAATTAATTTTACCCATTCATTCTCTTTAGGTATTAGTTCATTGGTTTCTATATAATTATAAATATTTAATATTTGCTTCTGCATATTTATAGAATCAAATTCAATTCTATTACTGTACTTATCATAAAAAATGTATTTTCCAAATTTATTAGAAAATAAATATTTTAAAAGCTCTTCGAAAGTAACCATATAAATCTCCTTAATACACCATTGCAATAGTTCCAATATTAATGCCTACTCCAACCCCTGTCATCAAAATTTTATCTCCTCTTTTTAATTTCCCAGACTCTATGATTTCGACCAATGCAATTGGGATATTACTTGCTCCAACATTTCCATATTTCTCTACTACTTGTACTATTTTTTCAATAGGGAAATTCAATTCTTTTGACATACTTTGATTAATCCACTTCGCTACTTGAGTTGGAACATAATAGTCTATATCTTTTGTAAAATCCCATCCAACTTCTGAAGATAATAAAGGTAGTAAATGCTTACCAAGATTTCTTTGTTCATCAATTATAACTTTTGTTGTTCCTGGTATGAACATTTTTTCTGGACTATGAGGAAATCTAACTCCACCACCCCAAACGACATTATTGTTCCAATATTCGGGAAATGTTTCAAATATTCCTTTTATTATTCCAGTCCCCTCTTCTTTTGTTTCTCCCAAAATAATTGCCCCACCGCCATCTCCTATCGAAAATGTTACAGGAGCTCGATTTAGCATATCATTTTTATCCTTAAAATCATAACTAACCCACTTAGAAAGTGCCTCCCCTGAGACAACCAACACATATTTAGCCTTATTAGTTTTTATCAAACTATCTGCTATATCCAATCCTGAGAGAAATGCATTACACGCATTTTTTATATCAAATCCATATGCATTTTTAATTCCTAATAAATCCATAACAACATTTACAGTGGCTGGTTCAGCAAAATCTTGAGAAACAGAACAAAAAATAACAGCGTCTATTTCTTTTTTATCTATATGTGCATTTTCAATAGCTTTTTTCGCAGCTTTTGCTGCAATATCAGAACTATATTCTTCAGTATCAGAATATCTTCTTTCTTCACATCCAGTTAACATTTTACAAAGACCAAGTTTTACTCCAAATTTCTCGAAATTTGCATATCTTTCCGATTCAATGGTTTTTATTACCCTATTAGGTAAATACCTACCAACACCTATAATTCTACTATTCATATATTTTTATAACACTTCTTTCATCTTTCGTATAATTAATTCCGGATTATCATAAAGAATCGTATGATTTCCTTGTAGCATTTCTAATCGAAATATCCCTCTGGTATATTCACTCCATTTTTTTAGATCATTTTCACTAGCTACTATGTCACCAATTACTCCAAATACAGTAATATCTGTGGAAATTGCCAAATTTTCTTTATGAGCCTTATCTATAATATCTTCATCTTCCAAAAACAATTGTAAATGTTCTATTATAAAATTAATCAATTCTAATATATTAGAATTGATATCAGAGTTTGAACCAAACACAGTCTGATAAATTTCTAATGCATCTATACTCAAAAATTTTTTCTTATCATTGTATAGCTTCTCTAAAATAAACTCTAAAATTAATTCTCTATTTTCATATGATATTATGCTATTTTCAAAAAACTTGTTTATTACATCTTTAATAAATTGTTTTCTACTTATGTCTTCTGATATTTTTTTTCGTGTTTTTAGTATAATTGGTGGTGGTTCTACTGACAAAAATACATGTTTAGGATTTTGAATGCGATTTTCTTTTTCAATCTTATCACATAATTGAATTGTCAAAATACTACTAAAACTATTACCAATCAAAACATATTCATCATCAGTACCATTTAATTTTTTGTGAATTTCAGTAAAAAAATAGTCAATCAATTCATCGTTTTTAAGTATTTTTTCTTCTTTGCTCTTCATCCCCCTACCTGGTAAATCTATTGGACTTATTAAAAATGATTCTGGTAAAAATCTCATCCATTTGTAATATGTTATTGCTGAAGAACCTGCACCTGGAAACGCAAATATTTTAATCATTCTTATCCCCTCTAATCAAGTTGACTATTTTTTCTAAAGTAAAATCATCATATATATTTGTAAACTCAATATCAATTCCTAAAAAATCTTTTATATTCAATTTTAGCTTTAGTGCTTTTAATGAATCTCCACCTAATTCGAAAAAATTCGATTTTCTATTAATCTTTCTTTTATCAATACATAATATATCTGAAACATAATCTAAGATGTATTTCATTAAATCTTCTTCAGTTATAAATTTGTTTTTAATTATGGAAGTTCTCATATCTCTATATTTATCCTCAAGTATTGAATAATTTATCTTTCCGTTTATTGTGTAAGGAATTTCATTAATTTTAATATTATACATTGGTATCATATAAAAAGGTAATGTCTTCTCTAATTCCATCCTTATCTGTTTATCACTATATTCAAGTTTAGAAACAAAAAAATTAACAAGTATATCTCTATTTTCATCTTTTATAACCATAGGAATACTTATTTCTATTCCTGGAATTTTTTGAGATTTAAATTTTATTTCTCCTAACTCTATTCTGTATCCACTTATTTTTACTTGTTTATCTTTTCTTCCTTTATAATATAAATTAAAATCAGTTCCAATATAACCAATATCCCCTGTTTTATAACCTCTACTATTTTCCATACCTTGCAAACAAATAAATTTATCTTGTGTTTTTCGTAAATCATTCTTATATCCAATGGCTAAACTTTCTCCCAAAACCACAATTTCTCCAACAACCCCAATATCGACTATTTTTTCTTCTTCATCTATTATCACTATGTCTGTATTGTATATTGGAGCACCCAGTGGTATATCTTCTTCATTGCCTTTCACTTCATAAAATGTATTTAAAATGCCTGTTTCAGTTAATCCATATGAATTACATAACTTGTAAGTTGTCTTTACATTTTTGCAAAACTTCTCACCGCCAAAATATAAAATTTTCAAATAATCATTTTTTAATCCTACGAATTTCTCAGCTAAAACAGTCGGAAGGAATAATATTGTTACTTTATTTTCGATACACAGATTATTTAACTTTTCTAAATCTTGTATATATCTGTTTCTGTTATTTATGGTAACAATTGGTATCATATTTAAAATAAATGTATATATATCGCATCCACAAGAATCAAATGAAAATGATGTGAACGATATTCCTATATCATTAACATCTAAGTCCAATTTTTTTTCCAAAGACAAAATCATATTAATTATGGCTTTATGTGGAACAATAACTCCCTTTGGAACCCCTGTAGATCCAGATGTATAAATCATATATGCCGGATTATCTGAACTAAAATTATCTATTATACAATTCTTTTTTGTTTCATCATAATTCACATTATCTATACAAATTAATTTAACATCATCATTTATTTTATCTTTAATTAAATTATTAATTTCACTTGTAATAAATGCAATATTACAACCAGAACTATTTATTATATCTATTATTCTTACATAATTACTTTTTTCTGGTTCTATTGGTAAATAATATCCACCTGAAGCCAAAACTCCATATAAGGCAACATATCTGTTAATTCTAGAGTCAAGAGCTAAAACTACAGGATTCTCTTTTTTAAAATCATTCATAGCTTGTAAATAAGCCGCAAAATTATTTACTTCCTTTATAAATTTTCTATAAGTAAAATTATCTTCGCCTCTAAATATTTCCAAATCAGGTTTACTATTACAACAATAAAGTAATCTTTTTATTATATTTTTATTATTTTGATTATGAATATTAGAATTTTTAATTCCTCTTAGAATAGAAAACTTATTCATTATATTATCACTCTCCCAATTAAAATTTATAGTTAATTTCTTTCATCATCAAGATTTCATTTATTGAAGCACGGAATAACCCTTTAATTATTCCTATGGAATAATACTTATTTTTTTCATAAAAACTTATAGCATTATGATTCTCGTCTTTTACTACTAAGAATAGTTTCAATTTAGGCTTTTTACAAATTTCTATCACCTTTGTTTCAAAAAAATGTAAAAGTTCAGTTCCAATTCCTATCCCTCTAAATTTTTCAAATACAAATATAAGATTTAAATATGGAAATTCTCCAAACATGTTACACTTGGAAAACCATATAAATCCAACTATTTTTTCGTTATACTTCGCTATATAAACAAAATCTTTTTCCATAGCTTTATATAAAATATTTTTTAAAAAATCTAATGATGGATAATATGTTTTTCCAAATTCCGTATTGAATAGATTAATTACACATAAATCTATTTTATCCTTCGAGCTTTTTTGTATTATTATTTTTTTATCATTTAACATAATATTTTATCAACTCCTCCATGGCTATAACAGTCTCAAAAGAGGATAGCTCTATTTCTTCAAGTTTTATATCAATATTAAACTCTTTTTCAAATAATGTAATTAAATTTATAACATCAAATGACTCTAAATATCCTGTAGAAATTAACTTTGTATTTTCATCTATATCTTTATTTAAAAGTTCGAATACATTTTCCTTTAGTATTTGTAAAATCTTATTTCTCATGTAAAACCTTCCTTTCAATTTATATATCATTAATTGATAAATTCATCTTTGACAATGCTGCAATTATATGTTCTTTTTTCAAAGGGGTATTTATGATGTCCAAGGCTCTATCTCTAGTCATTTCACCACTTCAAACCAAATCACTCAATTCAGTTTCGTGTTGAGAATATCCAAAAAATTCTATTGATTTATACTGTGAAACATAATTAAAAATACAGTTAGATGAGTTTTTAGGCCAACTTTCTTCAGATGTCTTAAAATTTAGCTCACTACTTAATTTTTCAACTATTTCTTTCTCATTCCAATTTATATATTTAAACGGAGATAATTGTAATATATTTCCATAATTGTTGTTCATAAAAACCATAGGATTATAAAAGATTTCCGCTATCTCAGAATATTTATCATCTTTTTTAAAAATATCCACTATATTCTTATCTGATTTTTCATATATCCAAAACAATTCATCATTCCTAATATATTGTTGCCCTTTTGTATATCCTCCAAGAATAACTCTTATATCATTTTGTTTACAAATATTTTTAATCATATTCTCAAGTAACACATGACATAATCTACAAAAATAAATTTCTTTTTTTGATAGAATGCATTTTTTAAAAATTTCAGCAAAATCATTAGTTTTATATATGATAAGATCTACTCCTAAAATTTCAGAAGCACTATTAACATTACTATACATTTCAGGAAGAGCGAACCCATTATCAATAAAAACTGCTAATACTCTTAATTTTAAGATTTTTTTAGCAATATACAATGTCATCAAACTATCTTTTCCACCAGAAACACTTACAACACAATCATATTTAGAAGATTCTTGTGTATAAAACAGTATCTTTTTCTTGAAGGTAGATAAATCATTCTCTTTATTCAGATTTCCACGCCTTATAGTAATATCTTTTCTTTCATTGCAAATATTGCAAATATCACTTTCATCTAATGTTATATGTCCTTGTGTTTCAGGCATTATGCATTTTATACATCTTCTTATTTTTTTATTATTAATACTTTCAATATTCATAAAATCTCCTTTTACAATTTAACATATTTATCAATCTCATAAATTGTATCATCATCCCATTTTGTGATGTCTAGACCTTTTTGTGATAACAAAGCATATACCAATCGTTCTATTCCAAACGCAAAGCAAGCTGTATAACAATATTCACCACTATAAGTTCTTATATTGTATGGTTTTGAAAAGTGTGTCCTATGATAATTTGCTGAACAGCAAGAAATATATTCTTTATTACTTGGTATTAATACTTTATATTCTAGCTTCGAATTTCCAATCAGTTGAAAATATCTAAGTTTTTTATAATTGCTTGCAAAGAACGAATCATTTGCAGTTTCACATTTTGAATTTAAAGAAAAAGTATCAATCCAAAACCTAACTAAATTTTTAGATTTATCTATAAGAGCATTTAACTCATCTTCTCCACCAACAAATACAAATTCTTTCATATTAAATTCATTTAATCTGCTCATCTCTTTTATATTTAATTCTTCATTTCTGAAACATCTACCAGAAACCAAAAAACTTTTAACTTCGTCCTCTTTCAAAACATAATTTTCCAAATATGGATATACTGGTGCACATGTAGCATGTCTTAATACATTTTTAGGCAAAGATATATCATCTAAAATTTCATTCATACAAGTACACGTTGACTTATTGGAAATAAACTTTTTATAGGTATCAATATCATTATTTAATTTAGTTTGAAACATCATATAGTGTGGAAAATTTTCAAAATATCTACCTTTAATATATTCATCAATCGGAAATAATACAGGATATACTTCTTCTATTAAATTATCAAAATTTTCATACGCATATTCATTGATTTTTCTATCAAAATATTCGTATAGCCTTAAAAAAATTCCCGAATATGAAAATACTCCAGAAGTTAGCTCTCTAACAATATTATTTTTAACTAGTTCAGGAAATACATTTTTTGTATTTAAAATAGAATTTTTAGTAAAATCCTCCAATGTAATTACTTCCAAATTAGAATCCTTCATTGTTTTAATGAGATCAATCAATCTTATTAATTCTTCTAATATGTTTTCATTATATTGTTCTTCACAATTCACAATTACATCATGTTCGTTTTTTGTAACGCCTATTATTTTAGGTGATACATATGGTATCATGTCTAAAAATACATTCACATTTTCTTCACTTAATCCTTTAAAATCAAATTTAAACATATCTTTTCCTCTCCTTTAAATGCATAAAGAAATAACAAATTTGTTATTCAAATAAATAATCTTTACATAAATAGTCTCATTATTATAAATATTTTTCACAACTGCGTGATTATTCTTTATTTTAATTACATCAACACTATCTAGTCCTCTAATTCCAATTTCAGTAAATTTTAAATATGATTCTTTAATTGTCCATAAAGTATAAAAAATTTTCAAATCTATATCTTTAAAACTTTCGGTTTCGTAAAAAAAATATTTCTTCAAAATATCATTATAATCAATTATTTTATTATAACCTTCTATATCTATGCCAACTTTTTTCTCGCAAAAAGCTACAACTGAACATCCTTTTGTGTGTGAAATGTTATAGTTAAATTTTGGATAATTATCAATATATGGTTTTCCATTATTAAATTTTATATTCTCATCTCTTACAACTTTTCCATATATTTTATAAAAAATAATATTTACTACCGCATGAGTCACAATATAATTGTATCTATCTTCTAAGAAAAAATATTTTTTAGATTTACTTCTTTGTTTTTCTGTTAAAAATTTTTTCAATTTTTTATGATTTTCACGTAAAAAATTAGCCTCTAGTATATACAGTGAAATATTATTTTTTTCTAATTTAATACATTTGTATAAATCATCTAATTCTCTTACATTATTAATTATTATTCTCATATAAATATTGAATTTATATTGCTCCATATTCTTTAAGTAATGTTTCTATATCGGTATCTTTTACTTTATTTAAAACCAGCTCCAAAACCATTTTTTACTCTGGCGATAATTCCATTTCATAAAGAGTTTTCCATCGGAAATTTTTACAACTGCATTAATTAAATCTCTAAGATCATACGTACTTCCCCAAACTTCAAGAACTCCTCTATCAATATTAAATGGCTTATAGAATGCTTCCATTGCTGTTCTTATTGAATATTCTGTAGTAAATACTGTATCTCGTTCTGTTTCAGAAAATTGACCAATAAGGGCAAAATTCATGTAACTATCATGAATTCCCAAAGGGCGATCACTTTTTTTCTAAGCATAAAGAATGATGTTATATACGGCATCATGCAAGGAACAGTATTAGCACTATTTTCCGCAAAATTTTCTATATCATTGATAGGAACTCCTAGGTGATGTAACCACTCAATGCACATTTCCTTACCTGTACAATCTCTCATTCTTTTTTTTATAAAATTTCCTTCTATATCACTAAATAGACCATACAACCACCGGTCTGATTGTTAGATTGTTTTTTGAATTGAGGCTGACGGTTAAATGTCCAACTCAACAGCCAATTAGAATCCTTTATCGTAACAATACCACCTGTAACAGTCTCACCTGAAAATGTATTTCTATGAGATATTCTTTTGACATATTCTGGAATTTTACTATCTAATGTTGTTATGGTAGCATTAACCCAGTTAGTATTTTCAACATCCCCTCAAAATTTTTTAGGATTCCCAAAATCAGGACTTTATCTGGCAATATTTTCCCAAAGAGACCACAAACCATAATTTTTAATGTTACTATCATATTTGGGTGGCTCATTTTGATTTCCGAAAGTAGAGTTTTCAACACAACTACCATTAGTAATAAAAATATAATCGTCAAGACTTAAATCAAGAGTGTATTGGTTTCCATTTATGCTAACAATCATCTGTTCTGTAATTTTACTTTCATTTAAAATATTGAATTTAATATCTTTCATTGTGCTACTATAATGAATTTGAATATTATTATCATTTAATACTTAATAATAGGCAATATCAAAGATTCATATTGATTATACCTAGTAAATCTTAGAGCAATAAAATCTGGCAATCCCCTAATATGATGTATATATCTTTAAATATATTTTTACTTCTAATGCTGAGTGCTAATTTTCAAATGCAAACATAGTTCTCCAATACAACCAAAAATTTGATTAAAAAATCTCATTGCAAAAAAAATCACTTATACTTTTATCATATAAACTCTCATCCTTCATAAAAAAAGATTCGAAATTTCCATTTTTGCCTTTTCAGGCAATTTAAATCTTCCATTCATATTTGCATTTTTCCCACGATCAATGGTTGCACGTATTAATGAAAAATTAGGATCCTTTTTATTTAGCCAATAATATTCATCTAATACGCTGATACTATCATTCTCAATAGATGGTATGAAACGATATAAATCCCACATACATTCAAAATGGTTATCTATTTCTCCTACACCTATCATGGTATATCCCATATTTTTAAATGCATAGCCATCATAAGCTCCACCGAGTATATCTGATTTTTCATAAATATTAATATTTTCTCCACTCATATGCACATCTCTCAGCAAAAAACAAGCAACTGATAATCCTCCAAGTCCTGCTCCTACAATATGTTCTTTTTTTCAATGTTATTCGGTCTCCTTGTTTTTGAAAAAGCTTCATAGTTACCACTAAAATAATACATATTTACCTACTATTTTTTTATTTTAAGTACCCCAATTTATTTAACTTAATATAAACTCAGTTTCATCATACTGTATTAAAATTTATATCATGTAAATATTAAACTTCTACATATGTGTTCACAACATTTAGCACATATATTTTTAATATCTTGCTAAAATATTCTTCATCAAAATGATAGAAATTTGAACAGAGTACAAAGCTACCAATAAATGCATTCGATAATCCTTTTTCATCTATTTTTTTTACGACATTATTAGATTTCCAATACTCTATAAGCCTATATAAAAATTCACCATATAGATTTTCAATTTTATTTATATCGCTTTTTTTTCTCGTAGAAAGCACTTTAAATGCATCCTTATAAACAGGTTGTGTTTCTGCTTTTGCAATTAAATCTATTGAATACTTATATATTACGTCAGTAAGAAAGTTAATTGGATCTTCAAGAGAATTGGCAAAATCTTTTTCAATTTTATTTAATTTTTGCATTGATCTATATGCGATTAAATCTATAATCAAAGATTCTTTATCTTTCCAAAAACTATAGAAACTTCCTTGAGCTATTCCGACTCTTTTAGTTAATTCTTTAATATTTAAAGATTTAGTCCCTTTATCATGGAACAAATCTAGTGCTGTTTCCATAATTTTTTCTTTAATTTCTATTCTCTCTTCTTCAGTGAATGCCTTTGTCATATATACCTCGCTTATTATATTAAATAGTTATTTCATAGCAATGAATGTATTGTTATAAATTCATTGCTTATATTATAATATCATTTTTATCATTAAATATCAATGATTTTTTAATGAAATATTCATAGATATATTGAAGATACAATAATAGCAATAAGTATATGAGCAAGCACAGTAAGTGCATATGCACTTACTAAAAATGAAATAAGAATACTACGATTATATCACTTATTTTTTCCCATTTTACTTGTTGGGGAATATCCCCAAACCCCTAGATTTATAATAATTAAATTCAGCAACAAACGCTTATAATAGCCCCAACGTAAACTTGAATATTCCCTCAAAAAGTGATACAATATGAATGATAAAAATTTAAATCAGGAGATTTCCAGACGAAATATATAGAATAAATTAAACCTGTAAGTCAAGTAATCCTACTTGAATTTACAGGTTTTTCTTTTTTATTTCTATTAATAAATTTATTAGGTAGACGAACTTCAATGAGGTTTACTACGAGCTCTATATATACAATTATTATCCCATAATAAAGAGGGATTGAGAACAAAATGTAGTATTTTATTACTACAACTATAATATACGAGGAGGTTAAATTATGACAAGTAGATTTAGGAATAACGGAATCTATTTAATGTTATCTGATGAGGAGTTAGAATTGCTAAATGAAAAATATAAAGCATCTAAGTGTAAAACTCTTAGACAATTTATTATGAAATGTATTTTAGAAAAAGATATTTATGTA
>CABTZF010000029.1 GCA_902489255.1 uncultured Peptoniphilus sp.
CCAGATCGCTTTTACTGTTAGATCTTCATTAACTGTTATGCTATCACCAACATTTTTTTCTTCTGTTCCTATTACCCATGCCTTAAATTCTTTGCCTGCCGGTGGAGTAAAGGTACAATCCGGTAGGGTATATTTTAATCCTTTTAAGGCAATCCTATCGTCCATGGTTCCGCTTCCGCCATTTTTATCAAATTTGATAGCTACTTCATCTTTGTAGTATATCCTTAATTTCACATTAAGAGTGATATTATCATCTACCTTATATTTAAATTCAACCCAACTACCATTGGGAACTTCAACGTTCAAGGTGTTACCTGAAATAGTTCCTCCTGTCAATTCACTTACCTTTGATGGATCAAAGTTCCCCGGAAGCGAACTAAGATCTAAGGTTTTTGTCTTATTGCCTACATGAAAATGATATGCCCAAAATGATATATTACATTCTGTAAAGTTGTAATTAGGATTTAAATCTATATTGGTTAGTTTATTGTCTTCGCAATAAAAATATTTTAATGCTGGGTTATGCCTTAAATCCAGATAAGCAATTTGGTTACTTGAGCAATCTAATCTTTCCAGCTCTGGACAATTACTTACATCCAAGTTGAAAACTTCATAATAATTTCCCTGGAATATATGAGAAAGATAAAGAATCTTTAGTTTTGGGTTCTTTGTAACATCTAAGGTGTTAAGTTTGTTATAGCTACAATTAAGCTCTTTCAAGTTCACGTTCTTTGTAACATCCAAGATGTTAAGTTCGTTATAGTAACAACTAAGCTTTTCCAAGTTCACGTTCTTTGTAACATCTAAGGTGTTAAGTTTGTTAGAGCTACAATCAAGCTCTTTCAAGTTCACGTTCTTTGTAACATCCAAGTTAGTCATACTGCAAAACTCACATTCAAGTCGTTCCAGTTTCTTAAAATGCTCTACCCCTTTTAGGTCATTAATTTCTACATTATACAATTTAATCTCCGTCACCACATCAAGCTCATCTTGGGACAAAATACCATCATTGTTCGTATCAAATTTTGTCGATACGTAATTTCTAAAGTTCTCAGCGGGGAAGTTAGTCGCATCAATGGCAACATCCCCGGGTCCTGCCCATACAGGCATTGAGATAAAGTTTAAAAAAACAAACATCAGTGCCAAAAACATGGCTATGCTTATTCCGTTTTTCTTTTTCATAAATTTTCTCCTTATTTTTTTATATTTTTAAAGAATTAACACCACAAGAGCAAAAGCAGGTATGCTGTTTAATCCCTCCTTCAATCTAAGCAAACAAAAAAATCCCGGGCATCAAAATAAATGCATAGGATTTCCTATTAAATGTATATAAATTGTATAGGCATGCCAAAAAGGCAGACTTATACGTCTGTCTGTCTGTCTGTCTGTCTGTCTGTCTGTCTAATGATTGTAGAACGAATTTTCATGGCTTGTCAACCCCTTATATATAAATTTAATTTACCATGAATTGTTTTTTATGTCAACTTTTTACACAATTTAACAAAGTAAAAATTTTTACAAGCTATCATAATTTGTACATAAATTAATTAAGAAGACAATGCCGTCTTATTTGGACAAAAGTGCCAGCGTTTCTATACTTACAGTATTTGGAAACAAATCAAAAATTTCAATTTTTTCTACTTTATAGGTTTCTTTCAGCATTTCCAAATCTCTTGTTAAAGTTGCAGCATTACAGGATATATAAACGATTTTGCTATAGTTTTTTTCTTTTAAATATTCAACTAAAGTTTTATCTAAGCCCTTTCTTGGTGGGTCTACTAAAATTTTATCAATTTTTATTTTCTCTCCATCTTCCAATTTTTCAAGTATTTCTTCTGACTTGCCCGCTATAAATCTTGCCTCTAATCCATTTTCTTTTGCATTTTCTCTTGCATCATTAACGGCATCTTCAACTATTTCTACTCCTATAACCCTTGCACCTCTTAACGCAATTTCAAGGCTTAGGGTTCCTACCCCGCAGTAAAGGTCACAAATTGTTTCATCTCTTTTAACATTTAAAAAATCCATGGCTCTTTTGTATAATTTTTCTGCCTGTAGTCTATTTACTTGGAAAAATGATTTTGGTGAGAGTTTATAGTAAAAATCATTAACTTTTTCTAATAAATGGTCTTCCCCGTAAATTAAGTTAAATTCTTTCCCATAATGGAATTTACTATCCATATTTATGTTTTCATATATTGATACTACATTTGCATCTAATAGTTTCGGTAAAATTAAATGTAATTTATTAATTTTTTCTTTTGCAGATAAAATTAACATTACCTGGTCTTTGTAGTTAGTTCTTATCCCTATAGTTTTTATTTTATTTATATTTTTAAAATTCCCCAGTATTCCTAATACCTTATTTGCATTTTCACTTTGCATTAAGCAGTAGCTAACTTTAACTATTTCATTGGAATTCTTTTTATATAAACCAATTTTTCCATCTTTAACCTGAAACTGCATATTATTTCTGTAGCGGGTTGTTTCTTCTGCCGAATGGATTTTAGATACATTAGTATTGATATTAGATATCCTTCTTAATTTATTTTCAACTGAACTTTTTTTCCATTCTAAAGATTTTTCGTATTTATAAGTTAAAAAATCACAACCTCCACAGACTTTAGAATACTTGCATGGGCTTTTTTTTCTATCAGCTGATGGACTTAAAATTTTTAGAATTTCACCTTTATAAAAAGATTTCTTTTTCTCAGTAATTTTAAATAAAATTTTATCACCTATTAAACCGCCATTTAAAAATACAGGCATACTGTCAATTTTCGTTATGCCCATACCCTTATAATCAAAGTCAACTATTTCTCCGATCAATTCATTTTTTTTCATTATTTTAATACTATCTTCCTATCATAAAGATCAATAAGTCTTTTTTTATAGAGGGCTCCTTGGGCTCTTTTAAAAGCTTTTTTTGAAAGTCCTGTTATTGTTTTTATTTCTTCAGGATTTGATTTATCGCCAATATATAAAACTCCCCCATTTTCTTTTAACATTTCAAGTATTAAATCTGCATCCGAATTCATTTGTTTATAAGCTTTTTCTCTCAGGGTTAGGGTAATGAATCCGTTATTTAAAATCCTGGCTATCCTTGCCTCAACTGTATCTCCAATAGTATAAAATCCCTTAACTTCTTCTTTTGGTATCATGCCGTCATATTTATCTTCAATCGCAACAAAATATCCAATTTTTCCTATAGAATAAATAGTCCCCTTTACTATATCATTGACATTATAATTTTCATTTACTAATAATTTATCTTTTATATTCATTGTTAAGGCAAGTCTTTGGCTCCTATCATGAAATAAATATAATAAATATTCTTCCCCCACTTGGAGTCTGCCTTGAGTTTCTCCAAAAGGCAGTAATACATCTTTATCAATTCCAATATTAACAAAGTAGCCATATTTAGATTTTTCAACTATTTTTAATTTTTTTAAATCCCCAACTTGAGCCAAGGGTTTTTTTGTTGTTGCTAAAATATCTTTGTCATGGCCGTTATAAATAAATACATTCAGGCTATCTCCCACTTTTGCCCTATTTATTTCAGTTTTATCTATAAAAATCTCATTATTTTCATTATCAACTAAATATGCACCATTTTTTTCAATTTTTTTTACTTTTAAAGTTTGAACTTTTCCTAATTCCATGCTTTCTCCTCTATTATTTTTTTTCCATAAAAAAATGTGTTCTCATATAATTCATCAATTATACCATAATCAACACTCATCAGGTAATCTAAACCATAATACAAAAATGTCGGGTGTTTCATTAAATTTATAAATATTGTTTGCACTTTTGGATAGTTCCTTAAATCATAATATTTTGAAAGAAGCATACCGAATTTAACGGATTCTTCAACAGATGAATCTCTCATCAAAAGAATTGACAGACCAAGAAGCTTGTCATCTGAAAATTCAATTTTTTGCAGCAGGTTTGATAAAAATGGTCTTTCGGCCTCAAGGGCTTTATTTTCTTTAAAAAAATTATCAAATTCTTCCATGGCAGATTTTTCTCTACCATAAAAATCATCTAAGGCATGATTGAGGTTTTTTGTTGAAATATTCTTAATAATTATCTTGCCTTTTAATACATTATACTCATATTCACCCTTGGTCAAATTCAAATTTTTTAAATCTTCCTCCAGGAACTTTGTATTTAAAATTTGTCTATATATTGATTTATTTTCACCTTTAAATTTTTTAAATAATTTCATAATTTTATTTTAACATATCTTTCTATAAAATTTTAATTTTAATAAAATAAAACATGAAGGTCATGGGACTGTCCCTTGCGGACTGTCCCTTTATTTTTGTTTTTCCTGAGATTTATTTTTTAGGGACAGTCCTAAAGGACAGTCCCAACTTCAACTTTATTAATAAAATAAAAGAGTTCTCCAAAGAACTCTTATTTATCATCGCTATGTTTTTTGTTGGTCTTATTATGGTTTTCATTTTCTCCTTGACCAATTATTATAACCCTATCTTGAGGCACATAATAGGACTTTGAAAGAACCTCCGTTTTTAATACTTGTTGGTCTTTTACAATTTCCTTATAGGTAATATAAGAATACCCTTTTGCCCCCTTTTTTTCGACCTCAATTTCTCCTTCCGGTATTTCATCTGAATATTTTTCAATTACATTCGGTTCAATTGATTCATTAAGTTTTGGAATGATATTAATTTTATAGTCCCTATCTTCCCCATTGCCAAAAATTTTAAAAGATAAATCATCTCCATCGGCTTTTGCTAATATATAGATATTGTGGTTTGTATTGTTAGAAAATTTCAAATCTTTTACACCGCTTGCTACAGCTGCATCTGTTCCCAAGGGGACATAACTTATCGGTCTGGTGTGGTTAGACCTTTCAATAATTTGAATATCAGCTCTAATTAAAGCATTGTAAAGAGTTGTTGACACTTGACAGATACCTCCGCCTATTCCCCTGTCAAATTCTCCATTTACTATTACACCGGCTGTTTTAAAGCCGCTTTGTTCAGAAATATCTCCAACTGTTTTATTAAAAGATATTTCTTTACCCGGCTTCACAAGCAATTTATTAAAATAACTTGAACCGAGTTTGATATTGTCTTTTCTATTTTTTTCAGACTTTGAATAATTACTGGAGAATTCTCCAATAACCTTATTAATTCCTTCAAAAAAATCACTCTTTATTTGGGGTTCCGTTTTATATATGGGCAGTTTTATATCTCTTCCAAGAAATATGTTTTCTTTTATTAAATCACTTGTTTCTTTTTCGTCAAGATATCTTCCATAAACTTCCTTTACAATGCTACAATGGTTATCTTCATTAACATATAAATTAGCATCCTGAGCTTTCTCAAAAACCAAAGCCGCCAATTCTTTTATTATCTTATTTACTTCATTGTTATCATAAGCGGCTTCAAGTTTGATGTCTTTTGGTAAAAAAGCTCCCATGGAAATTCTAAAAAAGTTTGAAATTTTTGCCTTTGTTCTTCCCTCCATATATGCCTGTTCAATAGCTTTCTCATATGCTAAACTATAGCCAAAATCTTTCAGAGGATAGACAACCGACTTATCATCATATAAAAATTTTAAATTTTTTTTGGAAATATCTCTCTCGCTTTTTTCTATTATCTTTCTTATAGCTTCATCTTTTGTCAATTTAGAAACATCTATGCCATTAATTGTTAGACCTGAATAAATAATGTCCCTATTTTTAAGTTGATTATAATGACCTATTAGAATTATTAATGCAAGAGATAATATTGCAATAAATATATAAGATGTGTTTTTTTTCACATTTTCAATTTTAATGAAGTTAAAGCTTTTTTTTATTTTTTTAATATATTTCTTGGGCTTTTTCATTAGATCTCCTTAAAATAATTGCAATACATAGTAACAGGACAAATTTGACACTTCGGATTCCTTGAACTGCATAAATTTCTTCCATGAAAGATAAATATATGATGTGCTTTTGCCCATTTTTCTTTTTTAATTTTATTTTTCAAAGCTATTTCAGTCTTATCCGGGGTTTTTTCATTAACAAAACCTATTCTATTTGTCACCCTAAAAACATGGGTATCCACAGCCAAAGCGGGAAGATTAAAGGCATTTGCCATTATAACGTTTGCTGTTTTTCGTCCAACTCCGGGAATTTTAATCAATTCTTCAAATTTATCGGGCACTTGTCCACTATATTTTTCTAAAATTACCTTTGATGCTCCAATAATATTTTTTGCCTTATTTCTAAAAAACCCGCAGGACCTTATTAAATTCTCTAATTGTTCCGGGTTTATAAGTGCAAAATCTGTGGGCTTGTTATACTTTTTAAAAAGTTCCTCAGTTATTAAATTAACCCTTTTGTCTGTACATTGGGCTGATAGAATAGTGGCAACTAAAAGCTCAAAGGGACTTTTGAAATTTAGTTCACAATGAGCATTAGGATAAGTTTCACTCAGAATTTCAAGACATTCATCAGCTTCTTTTTTATTTAAAAGTTTAATATGCTCACCAATCCTATAAAATTTCCTTATCAGTTGATAAAATTTCTATATTGTAGTTACTTAAAATAAATTTTATAACACTTTCAAGCAAATTATCTATAATTTTACTATCATTTGATACAGTTGAAAATCCAATAATTGATCTATTCCATTTGTCATTATCTGAGACCTCGGCAATAGATATATTGAATTTATTCCTGCTCTTATTTATTATTGACTTTATTACTGATCTTTTTTCTTTTAATGAATTTACATCATAAATATAAAGATCCAAGATACAAATCCCAACTTTCATAAAGTGATTATATCATAAATTTCAAATAGAAAATTTTAGCAATTTTAAATATTTTGAATTTAATTATTTTTAAATAATTAATATGTAGGGTCCGCTCTTATTTAGCAGACCCTTCTAAAACTTCTCTTAATTTTTTATTGTAGGCTTGTCTTTCTTTATTTATTTTTTTTCTTTCTTCATATCCGGCAATGATATATTTTTCTTCATCAGTTTCAGGGATGATTTGTGGCATTGAACCCGGCGTTGCTTTTTTTGCCTTGAAGGTTAAAAAACACATACAAGCTAAGCTTCTTTCGCCGGTCATTGGCTTTTCAACAAAAATTTTAGTAAAGATTTCTATTGATGTATTGCCAACTCCTGATACCATTGATTCTGCTTCCAAAAAATCTCCTTCATAAAGGGGCCTTACAAATTGAACTGAATCAACAGAAATAGTAGCAACAGGACCTCTTATGTGTTTAACTGCACATTGTCCGGATGAATGATCACAAATATCAATAATTTTTGGACCATACATACTTCCACCTGTGTTTAAATCAACATTCATAACCCCATATTGATAAATAACTTTTGACTCGCTTACTTTTTTTTCATTCATAATATAAAATATCCTCCATCTTGTTTTCTCAATTTTTAATATTTATAAGTAAAAATTACCGGAACCCAATTGTTAATTAATATTCAATTACTTCCGCCTTATCAATTATTATATCTTTAATTGGCTTATCCATATAATCAACTTCAGCTTCAGATATCTTATCAACTACATCCATACCTTCGAAAACTTGACCGAAAACCGTATGCTTGCCATCAAGCCACCAAGTTCCGCCATATTCCCTGTAAGCTTCAATCACATCTTTACTGAATCCGTTTTTTTCTCCGGCAGCCTCCATCTGTCTAATTATATCATCTTCCGTCTTATTTAACTCCACAATAAAAAATTGAGAACCGTTGGTGTTAGGACCGGCATTTGCCATTGAAACAGCTCCTCTTATATTTCTAAAATCTTTTGAAAATTCATCTTTAAAAGCTTTTTTCCATATACTTTTTCCTCCACGTCCTGTTGCTGTCGGATCTCCACCTTGAATCATAAAAGACTTTATAACTCTATGAAAAGTTGTATTATCATAATAAGCTTTTTCTATAAGTCCTATAAAATTCTCTACAGCTTTGGGTGCGACTTGTGGGAAAAGTCTAATCTTTATTTGTCCGTAATTTGTGTTTAAAATTGCTATTTTTTCACCTTTTTGTGGCATTTTTAATTGTTCTAACATATTAACTCCTCATTTCCTCGATACATATTTTTCCATATTTATTGTAAAGCCTTTAGTAATATTTCGCAAATATATATAAATAAGGGTTAAAAATATGCCCTTTAATATTGATGATAAGCTCATAGAAATCCATATTCCTATAACCCCGAAATATGGCATAAGACTAAGAGCAAGAGGTATTCTTGCTAAATTTAAAATTACCGCATTTATTGCGGGATAGTTTGTAAGTCCCAGTCCATTCATCATGCCTGCGGTCCCTATTTCTACCGGCATAAAATATTCAGAAAGAGCAAGAATTCTAAGGTAAATAACTCCATTATTTATTACTTCAACATCTCCGGGTATGAAAAGTTTATATAAGAAATGAGGGAATAAAAACATCAAAAGACATGAAGAAATACCGACAAAATTTATAATTTTTAGACATGCCTTCCTTCCTTCTTTTAACCTTTCAAAATTTTTTGCCCCATAATTTTGTCCGAAAAATGCTGAAAAAGCTATTGAAAATCCGTCACTTGTCATCCAGGAAATAGATTCTATTTGAGAACCGATTGAATATACCGCAATTGAAACCGCACCGTAAGTTGCTATATATTTGGTTAAAATTATCCCACAAACTGCTTGGACTGAAGATTGAAAGCATGGGGGAAAACCTAACCTCAGATGATCTGTAAAATATTTTAAATCAATCTTTTTAAAAAAATTTACTCTTGTAAAAATTTCTTTACCCCTTAGACCTGCAAATATATATAAAATTGTTGCTATAGCTTGGGCAAACACTGTAGCTGTTGCAGCTCCGGCAATTCCCATTTTGGGAAAAAATCCAAGGCCGAATATTAAAATAGGATCAAGAATAATATTAGTGATTAGTGCAATTATAGAAATTGTAAATGGTGTCATAGAATTTCCGTTAGCCAAAAAAATTGCAGAGAAAGCCGGATTCATAAACGTAAAAATTAATCCCCAAGAAACTATTGTAAAATAAATTAAAGAAAGGTCCTTTACTTTTTCTTCTAAATGATAAAATCCAATAATTTGATTTTTAAATATTAAGTAAATTGAAGTCAACAAAAAACAAAGGATTAAATTAAGCCAAAATCCTCCAATCATTACATTTTCAGCTTCTTCTTGATTGTTCTTGCCATAAGCTTGAGAAATGCCGACAGATAAACCCGTATGGGAAATTAATGTAACAGCTTGGGCTATCCATATAAAAAAGGAGCAAGTACCTACGGCTGCTACTGCTCCTGTTGATAATCTTCCCAACCACATCAAATCTACCAAAGAATAACACATTTGGACAAAAGCCGTACCCATCAAGGGTAAGGATAAGGCCAAGATGCTTTTAAAAATATTCCCCTCTAATAAATTTAGATTTTTTTTCATATTCCTCCATAAGCATAAGCGTAAAAAATTCCGATAAAATGTGCAATAGAGGCTGCCAATACAAAAAGGTGCCAAATTGCATGGTTGTAAGGAATTTTTCTATCCAAGTAAAAAATTGTTCCTACTGAATATAGTACACCACCCAGAATTAAAAGTAAAATAAAGCTCAGTGAAGTAGTTGAATAAATATGTTTAATAAATGTAATACTAATCCATCCTAAAGTTAAATATATAAGTGTTGAAATTTTTTTAAATTTTGTGAATCTTCCTTGAATTAATAATTTAAAAATCATGCCAATTATTGAGAGTCCCCAAATTAATAACATAAGAAGTATTCTCTCTCTTCCATCAAAAGAATTTAAAATAATTGGTGTATAGGTCCCTGCAATCAATAAATAGATACTCAAATGATCAAATATTCTAAGAACTGTCTTTGCTTTTATAAAAGGTATTGAGTGATAGAGAGCGGAAAATAAATATAAAAGAATAAGACAAGCTCCGTAAATTGAAAAACTAGCTACTTGCAGAACACTTTTATTCCTTATGCCACATAATACTAGAAATACTAAACCCGCAATTCCGGCTATAAATCCTATCCAATGAGTTATGGCGTTTAGAAGTTCTTCTTTAAATGAATATTTAACCGTATCTGTCATTTTAACAATCCCCCTGATCAGTTATAATTATAGGTCCATCTTTTGTAATAGCTAATTGATGTTCATATTGGGCGGAAAGAGATCCGTCTTTAGTTTTTGCTGTCCAACCATTTTTATCAATATATATTTCTTTTCTTCCTTGATTTATCATAGGTTCTATGGTAAATACCATCCCTTCACGAATTCTTAATCCGTGTCCGGGTCTTCCATAATGAAGCACTTGAGGGTCTTCGTGCATTTCTTTGCCTATCCCGTGACCAACAAATTCTCTAACCACTGAATAACCGTTTTTTTCAGCGTGCTCTTGGATTGCATAACCGATATCTCCTAGCCTATTTCCAATTTTTGCAGCTTCTATGCCCTTGTACATACATTCTCTAGTAACTTTTAAAAGTCTTTTTGCTTCGTCGCTTACCTCTCCGACCTCATAGGACCAGCCCGAATCTGCCAACCATCCATCAACATTTACCACCAAATCAACATTTAATATATCTCCATTTTTTAAAGTGTATTCAGATGGAAAACCGTGACAAACTTCATCATTAACAGAAGTACATACGCTATATGGATAGCCTTCATATCCCTTTTCTTCAGCTATAGCTCCATGTGCATGTAAATAATCTTCCACAAATTTATCAATTTCTATAGTCTTTACACCCGGTTTTATAAAATTCCTAAGTTCGTGATGAACATTTGCTAAAACCTTACCGGCAACTTTCATTTTTTCAATTTCTTCTTTTGTTTTTATTATTACCACTTTAACACCTCTACTAAATTCTTTAAATCTTCATCTTTCCTTGCCCAATCAAGAGCATCGGAGTTTATTTGAACTGCTTTTTTTAATTCATCTATAGCCAAATCTTTATTCCCCAAGTTATTATAGGAACAAGATAAATTATAATGCAAATTTACTGAATTCGGGAAATCTAATAACCCTTCTTTCAGTATTTTTATTGCGCTTTCATAATCTTTCTCTTCAATATAAATTGCTGACATATTTAAAAATAGGTAGGGACTTTCAAATTCTCCGAGAGCTTTTTTATAATAATTTATTGCTTTGTCATTATAACCCATAGCCTTATAAATTACCCCCATATTAAAAAGTCCTTCACCAAATGTGGGTTTAATGTCAAGAGATTTTTTTACAAAGGTCAAAGCCTTCTGATAGCTCCCTTCCGATTCATAAATGGCACCTATAAAATTATAGCTATTATAATCATAAGAATCAATTTCTATACATTTTTCCAGGCACTCAAGAGCATCTTTTTTCTTTCCTAATTTATCATAAATCCCAGCTAAATAAAAATAGGCCCTGTCATATTCGGGATCAATTTCTATAGCTTTTTTATAATATTTTATGGAAATTTTAAAATCTCCCTTTAGAAAATCATTTGCTATGGCAAGCCCGTAATTGGCTCCCGCTTCAAGGGGATTTAGAAATATAATTTTCTTATAGGTATTAAATGCCCCTTCATAATTATTTTTTAATAGTTGAATATCGGCAATTTCATATAAAACATCAATTTTTTCCTTATTATTTGAACTATATTCCAAGGCTTTAGAAAAAGCTTTTGTTGCTTTTGTATAATCTTCTTTATACAAAAATTCATTTGCCATAATAATATAGTTATTATACTTACTTGCTTTATTCATAATATACAAAGTGTCAAATCCAGATCAAAACCTTTTTTATCCAGTTGATTTTTTTTATAAAGACCTGATCTTCCAATCTGCCTTTTTAAAACTTCCTCACTTCCCCTTTTTATTTTATCATTCTTATAGTTCAAGCCTAGATAAAATTTATCGAAAAACTTTATTTTTTCCTCAAAAATCCCCATTATCTCCATATAGGCTTCTTTTTCTTCTTTAAAAGTTTTATAAGTATAAAGGCAGCCTTTGTCATCAGAGCTTATTAAATAATATGGTGGCCTTATGAGGTAGGGCTTTTCTTTGACGTTCCCGAGAATCCTATTTTCTTTAAGGTAATCTAAACTACTAAAAATTCCAAAATATATTATCTCTAATGACTTTTTTAACAAATAATCATAAATATATGAAGGTCTGTAAAATTTTCTTTCTAAATCTTTTCCAATTTTAGCTATAAAATAAGGATCAAAACCGGGATTTTTAGCATTTATAAAATATATATTTTTATTGAAAGTCCTTGCCATGTTAAAAAAATTATATCTTCCACTAATCGCTTTTGGCTTTCCTATGATTATTATATCCTCATTTGAACATCTCTTGAAAAATTCTTCAATTTCATCCAGTAGATTAATATTTTCTCCCTTAAAAAACATATCCATACTGATAATATTTTTTTCAAAAGAATCTAACTTGTTTTCAACAATATATAAAATGCTATTCATAATTTTCCCCATTAAGTTGAAAACCACCTGTATCAATAACTTTCTTTACCAGCAATTTTGCTACAAGAGCTTCTGTAGCTAAATGAGTAATCATTGTGGGTTTTTGAACATTTTTCATTAATGTGACCTCCGAAAGCTTGTTATTAACCATTTCATTAAATATTTTATTAATCCCGCCTTCAAATTCTTGAATAAATGTATTATAGGCAAAATCAATACTTCCCAAATTTTTTATTTGCATGTCCATACCTTTTTTTATATCTGCTAACTCAAATATTTGTTTTAAAAGTGTTATAGTTATAAACATTGCAAGAGAATCTTTCTTGTATTTTTTATTGAAAGGTTTAGGAACCATTTTATTTTTAACATAATTATTAAGCATTGACTTAGTCACAAAATCTTCCCCAAAAATTTCAAGAAAAAATAATTCTTTCTTAATAAAATCCACAACCTGAGTTGCATATAAGTCAAAATCCGGTAAATCTTCCCATCTTGATATATGGAGATTTTCTAAAGATTTTGCATAATTTATAATTTCTTCATTTATCATATTTATATCACCTAGTTTTTAAAACTATATAAAGTATATAAGATTTTATTTAAAAAAACAAGATATTTTAAAAAATATTTTTATCTGATAAAATTAATTTGGCGATTACTATGAGAAGATTTTTATCATTTAATGATTTTTTTAATGAATATTTTAACGGAAAAACTGTTAAACTTTCCCTCGACGGTGGCTTCACTTGCCCAAATAGGGATGGCACTTTATCAACCCTTGGCTGTATATTTTGTTCTGATACCGGAGCCGGAGATTTTTTATCCAAGGGTAAGAATATTAATGAGCAAATTGAGGCCCAAAAAACATTACTAAATAAAAAATGGAAGGTCGAGAATTACATAGCCTATTTTCAAAATTTTACCAATACTTATGGATCCTATGATTATATTGAAAACTTATACTCATCAATTATTAACCGTAATGATTGCTGTGCTGTTTCAATTGCTAGTAGGTGTGATTGTATAGATAAAAGAATAATTGACCTTCTAAAAAAATTAAATGAAAAAAAACTGGTCTATCTTGAACTGGGATTGCAAACGGTAAATGAAAAAACTATAGATTTGATAAATAGAGGCTATAGTCACAAAAAATTTGATTCAACTGTAAAATTATTAAAAAAGAACAATATAAAATTCCTTTTTCATATAATTTACGGTCTTCCCTTTGAAAATAAAAGAGATTTCAAAAACACTTTTGATTATACTAATGAGATTATACCCTTTGGCGTAAAGTTCCACAATTTATATATATTAGAAAATTCTTATCTTTATAAATATTATCTTGAAAATAAATTTAAAATTCTTGGAAAAGATGAATATATAGACCTAATAGTTTCTTCAATAAAAAATATTAATGATAAAACTGTTATTCACAGAATAACAGGCGACCCACCAAAGCAAAATCTTTTTGAGCCCCAATGGTGTTTAGATAAATTATCAGTGATTTCTCAAATAGATGCCAAATTAAAAGCTGAAAATATAAAAGTTTTAACTAAGGATGATATTAATAAATGTGTAAACTATTGGAAAAATTTATGATTGGAGCTATTAACTCAAATAGAAAAAATTACTTAGGTAATTATATTTGATAATGGCATAGATTCAACACAAATATGACACTATCCATACAAAAATGTATGTGTATTCACTTAAAGGCTAAAGAACTATACCTTAACACAAATAAAATAATAAAGGCTCTATAATATCTGTTGGGGAGTAAATCTCTAACAAATATTATAGAGCCTTAATTCATATTTTATTAAGGAGGCAAAAAGCAAAAGCAAAAGCAGAATTTTATCTGTGTCTTTTGAATTTTTTTAG
>CABTZF010000030.1 GCA_902489255.1 uncultured Peptoniphilus sp.
AGAGACTCGAGCTAACGAGCCTCCCCAATATTTGACATAGAGCCAAAATATGTTAATTTGATATATTTTACCGACAATAAAAAAAGGAGATAAAAATCCCCTCTTTATTACATACTAAAATATTCAAAATTCTATTGGTTTAATATATTTCATTTCAATAATACATCTTTTAATGATGCAATAATTTCTTTAAAAATATAAAAATAATCAATTACATTGTCTACATTTAATGAAATTGTTTTTGCAGTATCTGAAACTACATCTGAAACATCATTTATAGTGTTTGAAAATTTTACAGTTGTTGTGTCAACTTTCCTTGATATTCCAGTAACTGTATCTGAAACGCTGCCAACAGCCGTAATTACTTTTGCCACTTCCGGCTTGGCATCGTCTACAATTTCTGTAGCCTTATCTGTAATTTTATTAACATTTTTAGTTATATCCGTTACATTTTCCATAAGTCCCGGTATTGACCTTATTGTATTGTCAATTTCACCACGATTTTGCTCTACTATCCCATTTACATTTTTTAATATTTTAATAACTTTAACTAATGCTAAAAATAAAGCTACCAGAACACAAATACCGGCTAAATATAGAAAAAGGGAAAGCAAGTCATGGAGAGTAAATGCTTGATTCATTTTAAAACCCCTTTATTTTTTAGCTTCTTTTTCTACCTTATCCTTGGTTTCTTTAGCTGTTTCTTTTACTTTTTCTTTTGATTTTTCAGCTTCTTCTTTAAGGTCCTTTGCTCCTTCTTTTACGTCTTCTTTTATATCTTTGGCAGTTTCTTTTACTTCATCAGTGGTATTTTTTACATCGTCTTTAAGGTCTTTAGCTCCTGATTTAACAATTTCTCCTATTGCTTTTGCCTTAGCTTTTGCAACTTCAACGTTATCATCCAGTTCACTTTTCTTTTCAATTAAATTATCTTTAAAATCTGCATATGATTTTTTTACTTGGTCAGAAGCTTGATATGCTTTAAATTGAATTGTATCAGCTGTATCCTTAGCAACATTTACTGCTGTATCTGCAAGATCATTAGCCTTATTAGCTATATCTTCTCTAGTTTTCTTTCCTTCTTGAGGGGCAAATAAAATACCTCCAACAAGACCTATGGCTGCTCCCGTAATAATCTTTGAAGCTTCTTTTAATTGTCTTCTTCTAACTGCTTGACGTTTTTTTTCTTCTAAATAATCAAATAATCCCATAAGTGTCTCCTTTATTTTTTATTTATTTTATTATTACCCTTAAGTTGTTTTTGATAAACACAACTGTAAAAAATTAATAAAAATCCGCAATGCCGTTTGTTGATTAATTCAGACCCGCCCCATAATTAAGGTGGGTAACTTATTAAGGCTTTCTGACTTCCACTCTAAGGAGGCTTGTCATATGACCCTAAACACAGTTTCCCGTGTCTGATTTGTCGGTTGAATTAATGTAAACTGTCACGTACATCGCAGATATCTTTATTAAATTATACAATAATACGCTTTAAAATTCAAGAATATTCACACAACAGGTCGATGAAATCTGAAGGAATACAACTTTTTACTACTATTTGTTCTCCAGTTCGTGGCAATTTGAATTTTAAACTATAGCTGTGAAGAGCCTGTCTATTTAATAATTTATTGTCTTCTTCCTTATAATTATATAGGGTGTCTGCAATTATCGGATGACCTATTGAAGCCATATGAACCCTAATTTGATGAGTCCTTCCCGTATATAGTCTTAAATAAACCAGGCTTATTTTTTTTAAATCTTTTATTACTTCATATTTTGTTCTTGCGTACTTACCTGTTTCAATATTTATTTCTCTTTTTATTCCATCGTCTGACCTGGCAATGGGTTTAATAATTTCACCTTCTTTTTCTTTAAAATCCCCCCTACAAAGAGCAACATACGTCTTAACTACTTCATTATTTTCAAATTCTTCTGCCAACTTAGCATGGGCAAAGGAATTTTTTGCAATTATTATTAAGCCTGATGTATCCCTATCAAGTCTATTTACAAATCTAACTTTTCTCTTTATATTATTTTCCTGAAAATAACCTATCATATAATTTAAGAGGGTATCTTTTAAGTCATCTTTGTCGGTATGGGTAACCATATTGGCCTCCTTATCGACTATTATCAAATCATTATCTTCATAAATTATTTTTATATCTTTTGTTTGCCCCAAGCCATTATAGGATTCTTCAGGAAATTTAATGGCTATACTGTCGCCCTTTTTTAAATCCATATTTTTATAGACTCTCTTGCCGTTAATATAGACATTACTTTCTCTACAGGCTTTTTTTACAAGCCTTGAGGAAATATTTTGTTTTTCCAAATATTTTCTTGATTTTATATTATCTTCATCTACTTCAAATTCTAAGTATTCATAGGGATTTAATTTTTTCATTTTTTCCTCTTTTTGTAGTATTAAAATTAATCTTAGTTTATAATATAAAATAGTAATAAGAATTTCAAGTGAGGAAAATTAATGACTGATCGTATTATAAATATTCTAACTAACGCAAATTATCACTCTAAAAGAAATGCATCAAAATTATATAGTGCCTTGGTGAATTATGGCTTTAAACCCTTTTATGGCTTCAATGAAGAGGCTGAACTTTGTATTTGCGTTGGTGGAGATGGGTCATTCTTAAAAGCTGTTCATAAAAATAATTTTCCGTCCATTCCTTTTGTAGGTATTAATACCGGTCACTTAGGATTTTACCAAGAAATTCTTCCTGAAGATATAGAAAAATTTATAGAAGCTTACCTGGCCGGTAACTATACGGAAACTGCTATAAAATTATTAAAGGCAGAAGTCTATACAAAAAATAAAATTTTTATCCAATACGGAATAAATGAAATGGTCCTAAAAGCCAGTCACTCCAAACTTATTCATATGAATGTTTTTATAGATAGAAATCATTTGGAAAAATTCTCTGGAGATGGTCTTTTAATTTCAACTCCCTCAGGTTCAACAGCCTATAACTTTTCAAGCGGCGGTGCAATAGTCCACCCTTCTTTAAACGTATTGCAGATGACACCTATATCTCCTGTTAATTCTACTGCATACAGGTCCCTCGCCTCTTCTATAATCGTGCCCGGAAACCATACTCTTTCTCTTGTTGTAGAAAAAAGATATGCTAATTTTAACCTTCTTTTGGTGGATGGAGTGGAAATTTTTTATAATGATCTCCAAAGAATCAACTTTATGTTATCCAAGAGGTATATAAGTAAATTATTATTTTCTGAAAATTCTTATTGGGATAAATTAAAAGATAAATTCCTGTAAAAAAAAACGAGTAGACATGATAATCTACCCGTTTTTCTTATTTTGATAAATCTAAGTCAAAAGTTTTTCCTATAATTTTTTCTTTCTTATTAATTATTTTTCCTTTTTCCCTTTTGCCTTCAACTCTTATTAAATTCATTTTGAAAATATCTTTAGAATTATAAAGATCAGCCAAACTTATATCGCTTTTATAAGGTGCACCTTTGCAATTTTTATCACTAAATTCATATATGCACTTATATAAACCATCTACTGATTTTCCTTGGTTCACATCAAATATTAAAGTTTGACCCTTAGAATTTTTTCCTTTCACATAATAATCTACCGTCTTTTTATTACCCCAAATTTTAATGATCGGTTGGTCTATTTCAATAATCGCCTTAACTTTATCTATTTTAGCCTTTAAAATTCTATATTTCTTGTCCTTATCAATATAGTAATTTTCCAAGAAAACTCTTTGGTTTATCTGAGATTTTTCCTTAGGAACTTTTACTTCAATATAATTTCTGTCACTTGAATCATCAAAATTATCATATCCTAGAATTATATCTAAATCTACATTAGAAGGTATTTCTTTATCCAAAAGAATTTCTGAATAGGCGCTGATCAAATTGTTTTCAATTTTATCTGGTTTAACAGATGTAGATTCAGGGCAATATTCAACCCCGTTTATTTTTAAAGAGCTTGGTATATAAATTTCATTTTCGTATTTTTGAGGATAAATTAGATTTAAGTATATAAATCTGCCATCAGTTAAAATATTTTCGATCATAAAAGACGCTTTTTTAAAATTAATAGGTTTATGAAGCTCAATCACATTTACTTCTATATCTTTAGACAAATCACCGGCATCAGAAAGACTAATTTTTTTATCTGTAAAAAATTCTTCAACATATGCGTGAATTTTTTCATTAGATGCAAAAACAAAAGATCCCAAAATAAATATACCTGCTGCTATTGCTCCAACTTTTCTAAAATTAAATTTTTTATTTGAGTGAATTTTTTCCTTGATTTTTCTTTCAAGTTTTATGTTTTCTTCATCAGTTAATTTTTGTTCTTTATACACAGTATTCACTTCATTTAAAAGCCCATAAATTTCTTTTTTATTCATAAAATCACCTTTCAAATTCATCTTTTAAATTCTTCCTTGCTCTTTTTACTCTAGAATAAAGGACATCCTTGCTTACAGAAAGCTCATTTGATAATTCATCATAAGTTCTTCCCTCCAAAAAAATTTTTTCAAAAATCATCTTATCCTCTGCTGATAAATAATTAAAAATTTCTTCAATAAGTAAAAGATTTAAAATCCTATCATCTTTTATATGAAGATTGTCATCAAGCTCACAAGATTTGTGCCTTAATTCTTTTCTCAGTGCATCTATAGCCTTATATCTGGCAATACTTGCACACCAATTTTTAAAAGAAGACTTTTTTTCATTATAAGAATTTATATTTTCCCATACCGCAAATATAGAATCATTTAAAACTTCTTCCCTTATATTTGGAAAATCCCTCAGCCTGTCACTTATAACATTTTTCATTAATCCGGCATATTCTTTAATAAAAGCTGATAAAATTCGCTCATCCTTCCTCATTAATCCTCTTATTATTTCTTTTTCATTCATTTTTTCACCTATTAATATATTCGTATAAATTCTTCAATTTAGGCAATAAAAAATCCTCAGAATAAATCTGAGGAATCTTTTAATAAAAATCGTTATCGTTATTTGAACCACCGAAATTGTTTGTCTTTTCTTTTTCTTTATAATAATTTTCGGCATCTTTAGGGTCTTTAGGCTCCAGAGGAATTACCAGGGCCGCTATTATATAAATCCAAATGCTAACTCCTCCAACAAATATCAAAGCCAAAGTTATAAGCCTTATAATTGAGGAATCTATTCCCAAGTATTCCGCAAGGCCTCCACAAACGCCCCCAATAACCTTATCACTTCTTGACCTATATAATTTTTTCATCTTCCACCTCTTTATAGCTTTTATTATAGTCTTAAATTCTTAATTATTTCTTAGTTACTTATAAATATTCACAAATTTTATACCCAAATATCAGCTTATAAATAAAATAATTAAAATTTTTATTAGACTAGTAAAGATTGATTTCTGAAAATCCTTAAAAAATTATAACTGCTACGCCAATACAATACCAAAAAAAATACTTTTACTTCAATTCAACTTTAAATAGAATAAATTTAAAAATCATAAATTTATAAGGTCAATTGTAGGCACACCGGATTGTATATACTATGAATAAAAACTTTCCTTTACCAACTATTTTATTCAAAAGTTAAAAGCAGCTGTCCATTTTCTACTGAGTCATTTACTTTTACGAATATTTCCTTAACTGTACCGTCAACATTTGCCACTATGTTAGCTTCCATCTTCATGGCTTCTGCAATAAACAGTGTATCTCCGGCTTTAACTTTATCGCCAATTTTTACATTGATTTTTACAATTTGACCCGGTATTGATGAACCGACTTCTTTTTCATTATCTTTATCTGCATATAAGGTTTGACTCCTTGACTTAGTATGAACTTTAACAGTTTTATCTTCAAGGTTAATTGTTCTTCTATTTCCATTAATTTCAAAAGTTAGGTTTCTTGTTCCGTCTTCAAGTAATTTACCTACCTCAATTAAGGTCACTATTAAATTTTTACCTTCATCTAAAGAAATTTGAGCCGTTTCTCCCTCCATAAGTCCATGGAAAAATACATCCGAACCTATTCCTGAAACATCTCCATTTTCTTTTACATAGTCAATGTAATCATCAATTACCTTTGGATATAGAGCGTATGAAACTGCATTCCTATCTGTTGGATCCATTCCTTTTTTTGCAATGTGTTTTTTGTCAGCTTCAAAATCTTCATCCTCTAATAATTCTCCAGGCCTAACAGTAATTGGCTCTTCACCCTTTAAAACTAATTTTTGCAGGTCTTTTGGAAATCCTCCATAAGGTTGGCCCATCATACCCTTAAAATAGGTAATAACAGAATCAGGATAGTCAAGATTTTTCCCCTTTTCTAAAATATTATCTTTAGTCAGTCCATTTTGTACCATAAAAATTGCCATATCTCCAACCATTTTTGAAGATGGGGTAACCTTAATTATATCCCCTACCATTTGGTTAACATCTTTGTACATTTCCTTAACTTCTTTAAATTTATGACCAAGACCGAAACTTTCAACTTGAGGTTTTAAATTAGAGTATTGACCGCCAGGAATTTCATACCTATAAATTTCAGTTGTTCCTGATTTTAAATCTGATTCAAAATTTGCATAAACAGGTCTTACAGCTTCCCAGTATTTTGAAATTTCTTCAACTTTTTCTATGTCCATACCTGTATCCCTGTCAGTGTTTTCAAGTGCAGCAACTACTGAATTTAAGGCAGCTTGAGATGTTAAACCGCTCATGGAATCCACTGCAGTGTCAACAATATCAACTCCTGCTTCTGCAGCCATTAGAATTGTTGATACTCCATTTCCGGTAGTATCATGAGTATGGAGGTGAACCGGAATTCCAATTTCATCCTTAAGGGCCTTGATTAATTTTTTAGCAGCATAAGGTTTTAAAAGCCCTGACATATCTTTTATGCCCAATAGTTGTGCTCCGGTTTTTTCCAATTCTTTAGCAAGATTTACATAATATTTTAATGTATATTTATCCTTAGTTTCATCTAAAATATCTCCGGTATAACACATTGTAGCTTCAGCAACCTTGCCATTTTTTAGCGTTTCTTCAATAGAAAGTTGCATACCCGGTAGCCAATTAAGGGCATCAAAAATTCTAAAAATATCAATTCCGGCTTTGGCAGATTCTTTGATAAAAGATTTTACAACATTATCCGGATAGTTTTTATAACCTACTGTGTTATTGCCACGCACCAACATTTGCAAAAGCATATTAGGCATTTTTTCTCTTAAAATTTCCAATCTTTCCCACGGGTCTTCATGCAAAAATCTATATGCTACATCAAAAGTAGCCCCGCCCCACATTTCCATAGAGAATAGGTCAGGCATATTATAGTTTGTAGCTTCTGCAATCTTAACAAGATCAATAGTTCTTACTCTTGTCGCCATAAGTGATTGGTGGGCATCTCTCATAGTTGTGTCAGTTAATAAAAGTTTCTTTTGATTTTTTATCCATTCAATTAAACCTTGAGGCCCTTTTTCATCTAAAATTTGCTTGGTACCTCTAAATTCTCTTTTTTCAAAAGTTGGAATTTGTGGCACGTCAAAATGTTTTTTTATCTTATTGGAATCATTTACAACAATATTACCAATCAATCTCATAAGTTGCAGTTCCTTATCTTTTTTAGTTGTTATTTGGAAAAGTTCAGGATTTTCTTCTATAAAGCCCGTATCACAAGTTCCTTTTAAAAACTCTTCGGTATTTAATACATTTAACAAAAATCCAATGTTAGTTTTAACTCCCCCAACTTTAAGTTCAGATAAAGACCTTACAGCCTTTCTTATTGTGTCTTTCCAAGTTCTTGCATGGGTTATAACTTTTACAAGCAAAGAATCATAGTAAGGCGAAATTACAGCTCCTGTAAAGCCGTTACCGCCGTCAAGTCTAACTCCATAGCCTGAAGATGACCTATATAAAGAAATATGTCCTGTGTCAGGCATAAAATTATTTAAGGGGTCTTCCGTAGTTACACGACATTGAATAGCAAAACCTTTATGCTCAATTGTATCCTGTGATATGATTCCAATTTCAGGTGAATCTAACTTGTAACCTTCTGCAACCAAAATTTGTGCTTGCACCAAGTCAATATCTGTGCACATTTCAGTTACAGTATGCTCAACCTGAATCCTGGGATTAACTTCTATAAAATAATGATTTAGATTTTTGTCAACTAAAAATTCTACAGTTCCTGCATTTGTATAGCCTATTGAGTTGGCGATTTTAAGAGCATCTTCACAAATATCTTTTCTAACTTCCAAAGGAAGAGAAAAAGCAGGAGTAAATTCTATTACTTTTTGATGGCGTCTTTGAATTGAACAATCCCTTTCATAAAGATGAACAATATTTCCAAATTTATCTCCTAAAATTTGCACTTCAATATGTTTTGGCTTTTCCAAATATTTTTCAATAAAAATAGCATCATTTCCGAAGGCTTGCTTGGCTTCATTTTTGGCGGATTTAAGTTTCTCAATTAATTCCTTTTCATTGTTTACAACTCTCATTCCACGACCGCCACCGCCAAATGATGCTTTAACCATAACGGGGTAGCCTGCTTCTTTGGCAAATTCTTTAGCTTGTTCTTCATTTTCTATCGGTTTTTGAATTCCCGGTATTGTAGGCACATTTGCATTTTTAGCAACAATTTTTGACTTAATCTTATCGCCAAGAGCTTCCATTACCCTTGAATCCGGTCCGATAAAAGTAATTCCTTCTTTTTCGCATTTAGCTGCGAATTCAGCGTTTTCCGCCAAAAATCCATAACCCGGATGAATAGCATCAACACCCTTAGCTTTTGCAAGTTTTATTATTTCATCTATATCTAAATAAGCACCAAGGGGTGACTTATCTTGCCCAATTAAGTAAGATTCATCAGCTTTGGTTCTGAAAAGCGAAAGTTGATCTTCTTTAGAATATATTGCAACACTCCTAATTCCAAGTTCCCTAAGTGCACGAAAAACACGAATTGCAATTTCTCCACGATTTGCAACCATGACTCTTTTAAATTTTCTCATCTTCTACCCTCCATTATATTTTAAGATTTATTATACAACAAAATTAAGAATTCTACAAAAAATTTTTACCTGATTAAACTAATATCACATAGATTTTTACCGGCAAAAAGATTTACTTTCAAACAAATTTATATTTTTAACTCAAAAATAAAAGTAGTAAATTACCAAACTAAATTGCTTTTTTATAAGAAAAAACCTTGAAAGTTGGTGATTTCAAGGTTTTTAATATAATTTGTAAACTTTTCACTATCTCTTTGAGAATTGCGGTGCGCGTCTTGCTTTTTTAAGACCGTATTTCTTTCTTTCTTTCATACGAGGGTCTCTTGTTAAGAAACCAGCTTTTTTTAGTACCGCCCTATATTCAGGATCAACTTCCAAAAGAGCTCTAGCCACGCCATGTTTTATAGCACCGGCTTGTCCTGTAAATCCACCACCTGTTACTTTTACAATTACATCAAATGATGAAGCTGTATCAGTTAATTCTAATGGAGCTTTACTAACTTCCCTTAGTGTTTCATAATCAAAATAATCATCTAGTAATCTACCGTTAACTGTAAAATTACCACTGCCGGGTAAAAGTCTTACTTGGGCAATAGATGTTTTACGCCTACCGGTCGCTCTGTATTGTGTTTGCATATATTACCTCCAATTAAAATTCATAAACTTCAGGCATTTGAGCAGCATGCGGATGTTCGCTTCCACTATAAACCTTTAGTTTCTTATACATCTTTCTTCCAAGTCTTGACTTTGGAAGCATACCTTTTACAGCAAGTTCAATAATTTTTTCAGGTCTTTTATCTCTTAATTGTTGGTAACTAACTTCTCGCCTTCCACCCGGATAGCCCGTGTGATAAGCGTGAATCTTTTGGTCCCACTTGTTTCCGGTGAGTTTTACCTTCTCAGCATTAATAATAATTACATAATCTCCGGTATCAACATGAGGTGTATAAATAGGTTTTTTCTTTCCTTTTAAAATACTTGCTACTTCTGTAGCCAGTCTTCCTAATACTTTTCCCTCAGCATCAATTACATACCATTTTCTTTCAACTTCATTAGCTTTCGCCATGTAGCTTTTCAATGAATTTCCTCCTAAGCATTTAAAAAATATTCCGGGGCTTTTTAAATACTGGAAATATTTTAAAGTATATAAAAGTTTTTGTCAAGGTTTAAATTAGGAAATTACAAAGAATTTATGTAATCAATTTATGTAGCCTATAGAATGTAAAATTAATCGCACCAAAATAAATAATAAAAACTCCTACTAACTTCGTTTGAAATATAAAAAACTAGAAAAATAGGTATGTAAAGAAATAGAGAAATTCCAAGATAATAGATTTTGATATATGAAACTAAAAAAAAAAAATTATATCTAAAAATTTAATGGAGCTTAATAAAAGAATTGGAAAACATCTAACTTATCAAACTTCATTTGAATTATTTTTATATAAACTTAGTTTAATTTAAGTAGCTTATTATTTGCAGTTCATCATAATATTATATGGTGCAATAAATAAAAAAATAAGAAGTCAATAAGAAGAAAAACTCTAAGTAAAATTCTAAATTTTAGTTTTAAATTTTTATGTCTTAAAATTTCCATAGCTAAAAATCCTCCTAAAGATCCTCCTACGAATGAAAAAAATAAGAGGGTGTTTTCCCTTATCCTGTATTTATTTTTTATAGCTTTCCTTTTATCCAAATAAAAAAGGAAAAATGTAAACAAGTTTATTATTAAAAGATATATTTTCATATTTATTGATTTACCCATTGTCTGCTATAATTAAAATAGGAGGTAAGTAAATGTATGATGGATTTTTAACTGATGTCCCGGGCATTTTGCTTGGTCATGCAGAAAATAATAAATCGGCTACAGGTTGTAGTGTCGCTTTATTTCCGGATGGTGCAGTTTGTGGTGTTGATGTAAGAGGTTCTGCACCTGGAACTCGTGAAACTGATCTTTTAAAGGCTGAAAATCTTGTAGAGAAAATTCACGGAGTTTGTTTAAGTGGAGGTTCTGCCTTCGGCTTAGCGGCAGCTAATGGTGTAATGGCTTATTTGGAAGAGCAAAATATTGGAATGGATGTAACAGTTTGTAAGGTTCCAATTGTTCTTAGTGCTGTAATTTTTGACTTAACCCTTGGAGATGCTTTTATAAGACCTGACTACTCAATGGGTTATATAGCTTCTGCTAATGCAAAAACAAATGATAAAACTTTAGGAAATTTTGGTGGTGGATGCGGTGCTAGTGTTGGTAAAATTTTAGGAAATGATTTTGCTATGAAATCAGGTATTGGTCAAGCAAGTCTTAGCCTTGGAGATCTAAAAGTTTCGTCCCTAACTGTATTAAATGCCTTTGGTGATATCTTTGATTATGAAGAGGGAAAACAAATAGGCGGTTGCTATGATAGGAAAAATAAAAAATTTCTTTCAACTCAAACCCTTTACAAAAATATGAATTCAGATTACAATGCTTTTAATAGGACTACTAATACAACAATTTCACTTGTGGCTACTAATGCTAAACTTACTAAAGCTAATTGTAATAAGATTTCACAAATGGCTCATGATGGATATGCAAGAAGCATTAATCCTGTGCATACCATGTTTGATGGAGATACTATTTTTACATGTGCAACTGATAAGGTAAGAGCAGATATATCATTGGTGGGTATGTTGGCGGCAAAAACTATTTCCAGGTCAATTGCAAATGCAATTTATGGAAGTAAGGCTTCTCATGGTCTTATAGCTTATGACGATATTAAATAGTTAGTTCTAAATATTATTGAGCGGTATCCTTATACGGAACTGCATCAGGAGGTAAAAATGAATAACACATTAAGAAAAGAAGGTTTAAATGCCAGGAAACTAATTTTAGTTTCAGTGCTTGGGGCAATTACTGTTGTTTTAGGAATGACCCCATTAGGATTTATTCCCTTGGGAGTAATAAATGCAACAACTATGCATATTCCTGTTATTGTAGCAGGTATTGTTGAAGGTCCTGTAGTTGGTGCTTTGGTAGGTTTAATTTTTGGTATAAGTTCATTATTAAATGCAATACTAAAAAATGCTTCACCTGTATCATTTGTATTTTATAATCCATTAATATCAATCGTACCAAGAGTTTTAATTGGTATCACATCTTTCTATGCTTATAGATCTTTCAAAAATACTGATACTAAAAAAATTAAACTTTTATCAAGAATTGTATGGACGTTGATTTCAACGTTTTTAATCGTTTTCTTTGTTAAGGGTTATGAAACAATGTCAACTGCTAATAAAATTTATATGGGAATCTTTTTATTGGCTTCTATTTTCATTACAATTTATTCTTACTTTAAAATAGATAATAATTTCCCTGTTGTAATTGGAGCTTTTGTAGGCTCAATGACCAATACTATTTTGGTTCTTGGTGGAATTTATTTAATCTATGCAAAAAGATATATGACAGCCTTGAATATGCCGTTAGAAAATGCTAGAGCAGCAATCCTTGGAGTATCAATTACCAGTGGTATCCCGGAAGCAATTCTTTCTATAATTATCACAACAGCAGTTGTTAGGGCTTTAAAATTATCAAAACAAATTAATTAAAAGAGGTTGCTATGTTACTTGGAGCAAATATTGACAATAAATTTATTTCTTTAGGCGTTTTTGATGAGAACGACTTGATTCTTACTTTTAAAATTAAATCTGATGTTAATAGGTCAGCTGATGAACTTGCTTTTTTAATAAAATATTTAATTAAAGATAAAAATATAGCCTTAGATGAAATTGACGATATCATTGCTTCAAGTGTCGTTCCGGAAATGACATTTATATTTGAATGTTCAGTTAAAATTTTATTTAATAAAAAAGCAATTTTTGTTGGAACAGGAATAAAAACCGGTCTGGATATAAAATGTGAAAGTCCAAAAGAAGTTGGTTCTGACAGAGTTACAATGGCTGTTGGTGCATTAGATTTGGTTCCCGGTCCCCTTTTGATTATAAATATGGCTTCAGTAACCACTATAGATATGATTAACGATAAAAATCAGTTTATCGGCGGCTTAATATTCCCGGGTATTGATTTATTACAAGAAGTTTTGAGAAGAGAAAGTGCAAAACTCCCCAACGTTGAAATAACCCCTAATGAAACTGTAATTGGAAATTCTACAACTTCCGCTATGATTTCAGGTCTATATAGGGCGTATATTAATGCCTGTAAAGGAATTGTAAATGATATAGTAATAAGTAAAAATTTGAAAAAAGATAAGTTAAACATTGTCTTAACCGGTAATTTTTCATCATTATTAGAAACAATGGATAATTACCGAATATTTAAAGATCCTTACTTAATTTTTAATGGTTTAAAAAGAATTTATGACTTAAACATTATTAATAATCGGCTAAAATAATAATCTAATTATTTTATTTTTTTCGATTCTATAGTAAGGTTTTATAAGAAACAGCCTTGTTAATGAAAAGCTAAAATATCTACTAAAAATGCATAAAAATAATAAAAACACAAAAAACTGTTTAAAATGAAAATTCTAAACAGTTTTTTTAATAAAAAATATTAAAATAACAAAAGCCTACAAACGAAATTTTCTTTGCATCTATAGACCTTTAACCGGCAATAACTTACTCTCCCAGGTCGTTACCAACCAAGTACCATCAGCGAATGGGTGCTTAACTTCTGTGTTCGGTATGGTTACAGGTGTGTCCACCTTCCTATTCTCACCGGA
>CABTZF010000031.1 GCA_902489255.1 uncultured Peptoniphilus sp.
TAAATGTTTGATAGCTGTACTTATCGCCGTCTTAATTTTGTTGTATATTTCTCCAAAATCATCAGGCTTACATTCGTCTATGGATAGTATAGGTGGAAGATAAGAAAAATCCTGTTTAAAGGATTTATTCCATTCTTTAAAAACTCTAAAAACGGTATTAGGGCTAACATCATTAGACTCTGCAATAGACTTAAAGGATGAAATTTTGCTAAGATCTATAGCAATCTTTCTTTTAACATCATTAGAAATATTAGAAAACTCACTAACTATATGGGTTTTAGCACTAAAAGTAGAACCACACTCTTTGCATAGAAATCTTTGTTTTTTTAGAAAAAGAATAGTCGGTATATTAGAAATACTAGGAAGTTTAATCTTACAAGTTTTACTACCATATTTGATAATATTAAAAGATTCATTAACATGACCACAAGATGGGCAAACCTTTGTATTGTAAGTTAATTTTCCATAAATAAATTTAGTATCTATATACTTAACTTTCTTGACAATAATATTTTCAGTATCAATTACTATATTTTTATCTTTAATGTTCAACAAATCTTTTATATAATTATTAATAGACATAGAACCACCCCTTGGTATTTGCTAGCAACTATATTTTATAGGAATGTGATTTCTGTGTTTATTTTTTATACATATCCATACAAAAATAGTGCTGATGATTTTTCACCAACACTATTTATTATAGAACCTTAATTTTTTCCATAATTTATCATAGGAAAATCCCATAATTCACCTCAATGTAATCTTCTATTTTGTACAGTTTTTCTATAATATTATATCATATTCTACAACTTAATCTTTATATATTTTTTAAGACGGATTAATTCTGCCTTTTTTATTATTTGAACCAGCAAATTTTAGCTTTGGTCTTATATATAAATCTAAATATTTTTGATATAATAAAATTAGGAAGTGAAAGATTTTGAAAATCAAAAAAAATTACCTAATTATGCTAATGATTTTATTCATTTTATTTATATATATTATTTTTAATTGGCAAAATTTTATCAAAACAAGAACTATTGTGAGGCTCAGAGGCATTAATACAGGCTCATCTATTGAGGATTTTCATCTGACAAATAAGTCTATTTTTTTATGGGGAGATAATACCTTGCAAATATGTGACAAAGATGGGAATATTTCAAAAAAAATTCAAAGAGATGATGATAAGCTGACTAATATATTTGTAAATAATTTTGCTTTTCTCTATGATAAAGATTTAAAAAGGGTCTACCAATATTCAGAATTTGGAGAACTTTTAAATACAATTGTTGTTCCGGGAGAAATTTTAAATATAAGTTATGAAAATGCAAATATAGTTTTTCATATTTTTGACCAGGACAAGGAAGTTTTATATATCTTAGGAAACGACAATACTTTAAGTGAATTTTATTCAACAAGCAATCAAATCCTTGTTCATGACATTGTGGATAAAAAAAACTACTGCATTGGGGAATTGCAAATAAGTGCAAACGGATATAAGTCAATATTAAATATGGCTCAAGACGGTAAAAATGTAAAAAAGACTATTAACAATGAAGTTCTTTTATTTGCAAAAAATAATTACAAGTCAACCTTAGCTTTAACGAATGAAAATATATACCGTTATTTAACAAATGGGGAGTTTTACGTAAGCGAAGTTCCAAATATTTCAGATATAGCTGTTGACGGTAGAAATACTTATCTTTTACATTCAGGCATACTTTCAAAATTTAATTTTAAGCTTGAAGAAACTGACAAAAAAATTATAGCCGCCAATGTAGACAAGATTGATTTGGTTTCAGACTCTCTTTATGTTCACGGTCCTTCAGACATTGGAGGAGAAATTGGAAGAGCAGGGGAATTTTATAAAAGGTTGGGATATTCCATTGAAAAAATTGAAATTGAAGGGTTAACTATCGGCATGCTCAGGGATAATGAACTCAACCTATATAAGATTACCAATAAGAGAGATTATGAAGGTGTAAATGACGATTTAAACTTAGATTATAATTAGGGGGAAGTATGTTATATTACAAAATTGATGATATAGTTACTTTAAAAAAAGGTCACCCTTGCGGTGAAAATAAATGGCAGATAAAAAGGACCGGTGCAGATATAAAATTAGAATGTTTGGGATGCGGAAGATTAATTTGGATGAGCCGTATTGAATTTGAAAAAAGAGTTAGAAAAATTTTAGAAGGCGAGAAATTTATAAGTATTGTCCATCATGCTAAAGATAGTGGTAAGATTTTTAAAGACCCGGAAGAAAAATAGGAGAATTTTATGAAATATGATTTTACAACCCAGCCCGATAGAACTAAAGAGGGCTCCAGAAAGTATATGCTTATGTATAAAAATAATCCCCAGATAGGCAAGTATATAATCCCCTTATCAATGGCTGATATGGAATTTGTAACCCCACCTGAAATAAAAGAAGGGTTAAAAAAATATTTAGATAAAGTTGTTTTAGGTTATACAGGACCTAATGATGAATATTTGGAAGCTATTATAAATTGGATGGATATTCGCCATAATTTTAAGGTAAAAAAAGAGTGGATTGTAAATACTAATGGAGTTGTGATGGCTTTTTTCAACTGTGTAAGAGAATTTTTAAAAGAAGATGAAGGCTTAATTGTTATGCCTCCTACATATCCGCCATTTTTTCACAGTGCCAAATACCAAGGAAGAAAACTTGTCCAATGTCCATTAAATTGTAATGATGGATATTACACAATAGATTATGAATTATTTGATAAATTATCAAGCGTGAAAGAAAATAAAGCCCTCTTGTTTTGCTCTCCTCACAATCCTGTCGGTAGAGTTTGGAAGAAGGACGAACTTGAAAGGCTGACTAAAATAATAATAAAAAATGATCTTTACCTATTTTGTGATGAAATTCATAACGACATAGTTATGCCCACTAATAAACATAGAGTCTTTCAAACCCTATCAGATGAGCTGGCAGAAAGGACTTTTACCTTTACAGCCCCGTCAAAAACTTTTAACCTGGCAGGACTTGGAGTTTCAAGCATAATTATAAAAAATGAAAGCTTAAGGAAAAGATTTATTGGCGGTCTTGAAAAAATCGGTGCTCACGTTAATTCAGCCCTTGCCTATAAGGCTTGTGAGCTTGCTTATAATAATTGTAAGGATTGGCTGGAAGAGCTTATTACAGTAATTGATACAAATCAAAAAATAGTAAATAATTTTTTTGCCCAAAATTATCCGAAAATAAAGGCTAACTTAATTGAAGGAACTTATTTAATGTGGATAGATTTTAGGGATTTAAAAATGTCGGCTAAAGAATTGCAAAGCTTTATGGAAGCCAGTGATTTATATTTCAACGAGGGCTATCTATTCGGAAAGGAAGGGGAAGGATTTGAAAGGCTTAACTTAGCCCTTCCAAAATTAGAATTAGAAAAAGCTTTAAATAGATTAGATAAGGCTTTAAAAGAAATAAATTATAAATAAAAAGTCATCCCATGGACAGATTTTCCATGGGATTTTTATAGGCCTACATAAAAATAATAAATATTATTTTATTAAAAAAGCTTTCATATCGGCTTAACATCTCCAGTTTTATTAAATATGTAATAATTATCGAAAAATTAACTATATTTTTTTGTTATTAATTATCTAGCATATTCCCAAGGAATAGTGATTTTATAAAAAATAGTCCTGTAAAAATTAAGAGGAAAATAAAAAAAGCCATAAGAACAAGCATGCTTTTATAATAGGGGAATTTAATAAGTGTCAAAAAGAATTTGAGAATAAGTCCCGGCAAAATATCCAGAAAAAGAAAAGCTAATAAGAAAAAATACTTTTTTAGTAAAATATATTTTTTAGCCAGATAATAAGCCAAAATTATAACCGATAGGAAAGGAATCCTTTGAACAGGTAAAAAATATTTCATCATTTCCTTGGTCTTTTCAAACATCTCTGCCGCATGATATACAAAAGTTAGTTGATATTGTGTATATTCATATAGGAAAAATCCAAATAATAGGGTAACAAGGCATATAATAAAATCTTTTTTATATTTTTTTCTTTATTCATTTATATAAGCTCTTAAAAAATGTAGATGAATAAAAATATTTTATAATATATATTTTATGGAATTATAAGTTTGAAAGCATATATTAATTAAAAATTATAATTGACAGATAAAAAATAAAAGTATATTATTAATTAATAGTTAGGTATGCCTAACAAGTTTTGAATTAAATTTTATTTGGAGGTTTTTATGAACTTAGCCGAGCTGAATCCCGGTGAAGAAGGAATTGTTAAAGAAATTACAAAAAATTCAAAAATAAGAAGAAGATTACAAGACTTAGGATTAATTGAAGGAACCAGGGTCAAATGTATTTCAAGATCTCCTATGAATGATCCGACTGCCTACATGATAAGAAATGCAATAATAGCCTTAAGAGAAATAGATGCGAAAGAAATAATAATAAAGGAAGTTAAATGATGGAAAAAATAATAGCCTTAGCGGGGAATCCCAACGTTGGAAAGTCCACGGTTTTTAATGCCCTAACAGGTCTTAATCAACATACCGGTAATTGGCCGGGAAAAACTGTAGAGTGTGCAAGGGGAAATGTTGAGAGAAACGGTCAAAAATTCCAACTTGTAGACTTGCCGGGTTCATATTCACTTCTAGCTAATTCTGAAGAAGAAGAGATTGCAAGAGATTTTATTTGCTTTGAAAGACCTGATGCTGTCATAGTTGTTTGTGACGCAACGACTCTTGAAAGAAATATGAACTTAGTTTTGCAGGTTATGGAAACTACAAACAATGTAATATTGTGTGTTAATTTGTTGGATGAAGCTAAGAAGAAAAATATAGAAATAAATTTAGATAAATTGTCTGATATACTAAATATTCCTGTAATTGGTACAGCTGCCAGAAGCGGCCAAGGACTTGATAGAATTTTTTCAGGCCTTGATGAAATTTTTAATAACAAAAGGTCTAAGGAAAACATTGTAAATTATCACCATGACTTGGAGCTTGAAATTTCTTCTGTAGAAAAATATTTGGATAAAATTCTCCCTGATCATATAGATAGGAGATGGGCAGCAACAAAAATTCTTGAGGACGATAAAAGTTTTTATGATTCTTTAAAAAAATATGAAAATATTGATTTAAAAAATAACGAATGCTTAGAAGAAAAAATTAAATTATCAAAGTCAAGGTTGGCTGCAAAATCTTTCTCTCATGATAAAATTGAGAATTCTGTTGTTGAGGCTTTTGTAAATAAGGCTGAGGAAATTTGTATGGATACTGTTGTTTATAAAAATAAGAATTATAACCAAAGAGATAGGAAACTTGACAAACTTTTTACCAGCAAGACTACAGGGTTTCTCATTATGTTTTTACTTCTTCTCGGAGTTTTTTGGATTACAATAGCCGGAGCTAACGTGCCTTCAGATTTAATTAATAAACTTTTATTTTCTTGGGAAGATGATATTTTAGCATTTTTAAAAAATATAGGTGTGCCCGAATCTATCTATAGTCCCTTAGTTTTTGGAGTTTATAGAGTAGTAGCATGGGTTGTTTCTGTAATGCTTCCACCCATGGCAATATTTTTTCCGCTATTCACTCTTTTAGAAGATTTTGGATATTTGCCAAGAGTTGCCTTTAACCTGGATAAGTGTTTTCAAAAATGTAATGCTTGCGGCAAACAAGCTCTAACAATGTGCATGGGTTTTGGTTGTAATGCGGCAGGAGTTACGGGCTGTAGGATAATTGATTCGCCAAGAGAAAGGCTCATTGCAATAATAACCAATAATTTTGTTCCCTGTAACGGAAGATTTCCAACAATTATTTCAGTTATAACAATGTTTATAATAATGGGAAGAGGATTTGGATTTTACTCCTCATTTTTTTCAGCAGTCGCTTTATCCCTTGTAATAAGTTTAGGGGTTTATTTAACAATCCTAGCTTCTAAAATACTTTCCCAAACCTTATTAAAGGGCATACCTTCATCATTTACCTTGGAACTTCCACCCTATAGGGCTCCTCAAGTTGGCAGGGTAATAGTAAGAAGCATATTTGACAGAACTCTATTTGTCTTATTAAGAGCAATTGAAGTTGCAGCACCGGCGGGCATAATTATTTGGATTTTAGCAAATATCAGCATAGGGGATACAACTATCTTAAATCATTTGGTAAATTTTCTTGACCCCTTAGCAAAACTCATGGGTCTTGACGGAGTAATTTTAACTGCCTTTATTTTGGGCTTGCCTGCCAATGAAATAGTTGTACCTATCATGATTATGACTTATTTGTCAAAGGGAAGTTTATTGGAACTTGACAGTATTAATGAGATGAGGAATTTATTTATAGCAAACGGGTGGACAACAATTACAGCCATAAATGTTATATTGTTTTCATTAATGCACTGGCCTTGCGGCACAACCCTTTTAACAATAAAAAAAGAAACAGGCTCAATAAAGTGGACACTTATTTCATTTTTACTACCAACATTATTTGGAATTGGTGCCTGTATAATTTTTACAAGTCTTGCACACTTGGCAGGTATATAACTTTATAATTAATAAAAAGAGGTAAAATTTATTGATAAAATATTTTTATTTTTACCTTGAACCTTAACAGTCATCCATGGCATGGCAAAAATTAATAGCATGCCGAGAATTTATTAAAAAACTCAGCCTGAGTAAAAAAATTATAACCCCCGTAATATAATTTTAGGAATAATTAAGGGATGAATTTACTTCTTATAAAAATCATCCAAGCTAAGATTAATTATAATTTGAAATATCTATCTTAGTATTTCCTAATATAAATTCTTAATATAAGTAAATTAAAATTTAAGCTATCATTTTTAATGTAAAAGTCAAAAAACTGAAAATAAAAATTTGACAGGCAAAATAATAAAATGTATAATTTAAAAGATTAAAGATATCCTTGCATGGGAATATTTCCATGCCTTATGTCCACAGGGAGGTGAATTATGAATAAATATGAAGCGGTTATTATGTTTTATCCTGATGTAGATGAAGAAAAAAGAGAAGCATCTTTTACAAGAATTAAAAACATTATGGAAGAACATGGTAAAATTAATAACATCGATGAATGGGGTATGAAAAAACTTGCATACGAAATTGAATATTACAAGGAAGCTTACTATACTTTTGTAGAATTTGATTGTGATCCTGAAGAAATTCTTGAAATCAACAGAATTGCAAGAATTAGTGACCCTATTATGAGAATCATGGTAATCAAAGTAGAAAAATAAGGAGAGATTATGAATAGTGTTTGTTTACTAGGCAGACTTACTAGAGATCCTGAATTGAGATATACACCACAAGGCGGCACAGCAGTTGTTAGATTTACCCTAGCAGTTAATAGGCGCATGAGTAAAGAAAAAAGACAAGAAGCAGAAGCCGGCAACGGACAAACTGCTGATTTTATTTCTTGTACAGCATGGAGACAAACAGCCGAGCTAATAGCAAATTATTGCCATCAAGGTGATCAAATTGCCGTTGAAGGAAGAATTCAAACCGGAAGTTATGAAAAAGACGGAAGAAGAATTTATACAACAGATGTTATTGTAAATACCATGGATTTTGCTTCCAAAGCAGGAGGCGGTAATTATTCTTCAAATTCTTATAATCAAGACTATGGCAATAATAATTATAGCCAAACTAACCAAGGCAATAACAACAGTTCAAACAGACCGCCGGTAAATTCAGCATATAATAATGACGATTTTTCAAATGGTGACTCCAATTCGGACAATGAAGGGTTTTTCCCGATGGATAATGATGACATACCGTTCTAAGGAGGATAAAAGTGCAAAGAAGATTTACCAGAAGAAAAAAAGTAGATCCTTTTGAAAAGGATAAAAATAAAAAAATAGACTACAAGGATGTTGAAATGTTAAGAAATTATATTTCTGAAAGAGGAAAAATTCTTCCTAGAAGAATTACAGGTCTTAATGCAAAACATCAAAGAGAAATGACCGTTGCAATTAAAAGAGCACGTCAAATAGCACTAATTCCATATAGTGCTGACTAAAACAAGATAAAAATGTATATAAAAAGAAAAACTACTCAATTTTATAGAGTAGTTTTTTTTAAACATATATTAACATATAAAGAATCTGAATGAGCTGTTTTTTAGACTTATCAGATTTTTGCCTTGTATTTTATTTTTATAAAATCCTATTATTTTTCTATGAAAACCAAATCTCCATTTTCAATTTCGCTTATAGCAGTAATTTCTTTATCTCCTCTTTTAGCAGGAGTTTCAGTTAATATAACCTTTATAACAGGTTTAATAATTTTTACATCTTTCATTGCGTCTTCATAACCATCTTCAGTAGTTTTTAAACTTATCAAGAAACCGTTAGCTGTTTTAGTAACATCATAGAATTTTTTGTCAAGCTTATCTTTATTATATTTTGGAGTTGCACCGGACTTTATGTCAACTTTTGCATTATTATAATCATCAGTTTTAACTATTGAAAGTCCAATTTTTACAATGCTGTCCGGAAGCGTAGTAGCTTTTGATTCAATCATTATTTTATTGTCTTTAAGAGATGTATAGTATTTACCATGATTAGCCTTGAAATTACGATCCCCAACAACTTTCCAGTCAACTACAAAATTTGTAGCCATTCCTGCGAGTCCATCAACTAATTTATCTTTTTTCTCATGAAGAGTAGGTTGTAATTCTTTTAGAGCTTTTTCTTCATCGGCTGTTAGAGTTTTCTTTGCTAAAAGTTCTTTAGCCTTTTCAATTGAAGCAGTTAAATTATTATAAGCCTTATCTTTTTTAGGAATCCTGTCCCCAAAGCCTTCGGGATCTGTAATTTGGTCTAAAAGTATAGTAATTTTATTCTTTTCAAGGGCATCAATATAAGCTTTAACATCTTTTTTTACTTCGTCAATATTAGAAACACTATTTGGATTTTCTTGAGTTTTTGTAATATTAGAAGAAATAGTATTATATAATAGAACAAAAGCATCGTTTCTATTAGCTTCCTTATTGTAATCTTTAATTTCTATACCGCTATCCTTACCGGTAATACCGAGTTCTTCAGACCACTTAATCCAATCATTAGGCCATTTAGCATCTTTAACAGCTTTTTCATCTATTTTTGTACTCTTTAAAACATCAAGAATTTTAATAAGTTCAGCGTAAGTTATTTTTTTGTCACCTTTAAAAGTTTCGTCAGGATAGCCATGAATTAATTTGACTCCCATATTATTTTTCAGTTCCACTCCAACTTTAATAATTCCATTTGCCCAATAATCTTTGCTAACATCTTTAAAGGGACTTTCTTCATTTTTTAAACTCAAAGCTTTTTTATCTTCGCCTATTGCATAAACAACAAGAGTGGTAAGTTCTGACCTTGTTAGACTTTTATCAAGACCTAAATTACCATCAGCATAACCGTGAATTAAATTTGCTTTCTTTAAAACATCAATTTTTTGTGAATTGTTAATCGCCGGTTCAATCTTTGGGAAATTAAATGCAAAAACTGAACTGATAGAAGATGAAATTATAGCAAGGGTTAAAGCACCTGCAGCTAAATTTTTATTAATTTTCATAAATATACCTCCAAATGTAAATTATATATATTATAAAACAAAATTTATAATATTTTTATAAAATTGTATAATAATATAGTACTTTTTTATAAAAATATTAAGTTTTAAATGATTTGCGGATCCAATCTAAATTATTTTAAAGCTTAAAAGATTAATAAATGTAAATTTGTAAAATTTGAAAAATTACTCTATTTTCAAACTTTAAAAAATTTAATTGACACTTTTTCTATTTGATGATAGAATTATACAGTATTTAGAAGATTAAGACTACCTCTAGGTAGTCTTAAATAATGTACAATTTTTTTACAGGAGGTGGAAAAATGCCAACAATTAATCAACTTGTTAGAAAGGGTAGAGCTAAGATTCATACAAAATCCAAATCTCCGGCCCTTGATGTCAACTATGATACTTTAAAGAAAACTGAAACTGAGGCAAATTCTCCGCAAAAAAGAGGAGTTTGTATAGCGGTTAGAACTGTAACTCCAAAGAAGCCTAATTCAGCTTTAAGAAAAGTTGCCAGAGTCCGTCTGACAAATGGATACGAAGTTATGGCTTATATTCCGGGAATCGGTCATAATTTACAAGAACACAGCGTTGTTCTTATCCGTGGAGGAAGAGTTAAGGACCTTCCGGGTGTTAGATACCACATAATTAGAGGTACTCTTGATACAGCGGGAGTTAATGACAGAAAGCAAGCAAGATCTAAATACGGTACAAAGAAACCTAAAAATTAATGAGAATATATAGATTTTTTTATAGATTCTTAGCAAACGGGGAAAACCGAGTACCAGTGAATTACTAAATGGTTAAGGAGGGAAGTTATGCCAAGAAAAGGACATATACAAAAAAGAGAAGTTATGGCCGATCCTATATATGAAGATGTTGTTATCACTAAATTAATTAACAACGTTATGCTGGACGGAAAAAAAGGAACTGCTCAAAGAATTGTTTATGGAGCAATGGAAAAAATTGCCGCTCAAACAGGCGAAGAAGCTTTAGAAGTATTTTATAAGGCTTTAAATAATGTAATGCCTGTGCTTGAAGTTAAGGGTAGAAGAATTGGTGGAGCAACCTATCAAGTACCAATGGAAGTTAGACCTGAAAGACGTCAAACTTTAGGACTTAGATGGTTGGTAAAATATGCAAGAGCCAGAGGAGAACATACTATGGATGAAAGGCTTGCAAAAGAAATTCTTGATGCCTCTAACGGGTTAGGCGGCAGTGTTAAGAGAAAAGAAGAAATGCATAGGACTGCAGAAGCTAATAAGGCCTTTGCACATTATAGATGGTAATTTATATGAGGGAGGAAAAGAATGCCTAGAGAGATACCACTGAAAAAAGTAAGAAACATAGGTATCATGGCACACATTGATGCTGGTAAAACTACTACTACAGAACGTATTCTGTTTTATGCCGGTAAAATTCATAAAATAGGAGAAACTCATGAAGGCGCAGCTCAAATGGACTGGATGGAACAAGAACAAGAAAGAGGTATTACTATTACTTCTGCAGCTACTACTTGTTACTGGAAAGGCTATAGACTTAATATTATAGATACTCCTGGTCACGTTGACTTTACAGTAGAAGTTGAAAGATCATTAAGAGTACTTGATGGAGCTGTTGCATTATTTGATGCAAAATCAGGAGTAGAACCGCAATCTGAAACAGTTTGGAGACAAGCTGACAAGTACCATGTTCCAAGAATTTGCCATATAAATAAAATGGATGTTACAGGAGCCGACTTTTTTAGATCAATACAAACAATTGAAAAAAAATTACACGCTAATCCGGTAGCTGTTCAAATCCCTATGGGTTCAGAAGATAAATTTATCGGTATGATTGATTTAGTTGAAATGGAAGCTGAAATTTATACTGATGACTTGGGACAAGTGATTGATGAAACAGCTATTCCTGATGAATATTTAGACTTAGCAAATGAATATAGAGATAAAATGATTGAAAAAGCCGCAGATTTTGATGATGAACTTATGGATAAATATTTGGAAGGGGAAGAAATTCCAAATGATCTTATTAAAAGGGCAATAAGAAAAGGGACCCTAGATGTTAAATTAACACCGGTTCTTTGCGGTTCATCTTACAAAAATAAAGGGGTTCAACTTCTTCTTGATGCAGTAATTGACTATTTACCTGCACCGACAGATGTACCGCCGATTGAAGGGGTGGATTTGGAAGGAAATGCTATTGAACGTCATGCATCTGATGACGAACCTTTTTCAGCCTTGGCATTTAAAATTGTTACCGACCCATATGTTGGTAAATTAGCATATTTTAGAGTTTATTCAGGAGCTCTCAAGGCAGGAAGTTATGTAACAAATTCTACAAAGGGTAAGCGTGAAAGAATCGGAAGAATTCTTCAAATGCATGCAAACAAGAGAAACGAAATTGATGAAATATATGCAGGTGAAATTGCTGCAGCGGTAGGTTTAAAAGACACCACAACCGGTGATACTCTTTGTGATGAAAAGAGTCAAGTAATACTTGAAAACATGGAATTTCCGGAACCGGTTATTTCAGTAGCTATTGAACCGAAGACAAAAGCATCTCAAGACAAGATGGCTATTGCCCTTCAAAAACTGGCTGAAGAAGATCCGACCTTTAGAACTTACACTAATGAAGAAACCGGTCAAACTATTATAGCCGGAATGGGGGAACTTCACTTAGATATAATTGTAGACAGACTTTTAAGAGAGTTTAAAGTAGAAGCAAATATCGGTAATCCCCAAGTATCTTATAGAGAATCCATTACAAAGGCGGCTGAAGGCGAAGGCAGATACGTTCGTCAATCAGGAGGTCGTGGACAATATGGCCATGCTAAGATAAAAATAGAACCGCTTAAAGATGGACAAGGTTTTGTATTTGAGAATGCTATTGTAGGGGGAGCAATTCCAAAAGAATTTATCGGACCTACTCAACAAGGTATTGAAGAAGCCTTACAATCAGGTATCTTAGGTGGATACGAAGTTCTTGACTTAAAGGTTACACTTTATGATGGATCTTACCACGAAGTCGATTCATCAGAAATGGCATTTAAGATTGCCGGCTCAATGGCACTTAGAGATGCTATGGCTAAGGCAGGTCCGGTATTACTTGAACCGGTAATGAAAGTTGAAATTACAACACCTGAAGAATATATGGGAGATGTAATTGGAGATATCAATTCCAGACGTGGAAGAATGGAAGGAATGGAACTTGTAGCAGGAGCACAAATTGTGACTTCATATGTACCCCTGGCAGAAATGTTCGGTTATGCGACAAGTTTACGTTCAAACACACAAGGTAGAGCAAACTATTCAATGCAATTTGACCACTATGAAGAAGTTCCAAAGTCAATTGCTGAAGAAGTTTTAGGAGATAAAAATAACAAATAATTTTTAGGAGGAAAAACAATGGCAAAAGAAAAATTTGAAAGAAATAAACCACACGTAAACGTAGGAACAATAGGCCACGTAGACCACGGTAAAACAACACTAACAGCAGCAATAACACTAGTACTAAACAAAAGATACGGCAGCGGAGAATTCATAGACTA
>CABTZF010000032.1 GCA_902489255.1 uncultured Peptoniphilus sp.
AGATACAAAAAGAATAAAGTTAAATAGATACATCAGTAATAAATAATATGATACAAGAAAATATTGAACCGCCGTATACCGAACGGTACGTACGGGTGGTGTGAGAGGGGCTATAAACTAGCCCCTACTCGATTTTTATTTTGATTCTATACGATGGCTTGAAAAAACTATTCACCTGTAGACAGTAATAAGAATGCAGATAAATCCTCATCGCCACTAACTCATTAAAAAATACTGCAGTTTTCGAAAACACCGAAATTAAAAATCATTTAGCCCACTAATACTTAGGCAGGATGGTTTTAGCAGAAATTTTTCATTGAAAACCGGGAAATTTCCCATAGAATATTTTCAGCAAAAGAATTTTCTACTTTGTAAGCGGTTTGGATCTTTGCTTACCTTAAGCAGTATAATAGGTAAACAAGCACATTTGTTAGTAAAAGGTTTGTAAAAAATCTATTATCCTAAATTTTAAATTTTCCGGAAAGATAAAAATACTAAACTTAAAAATAGAATTTCCTAATAAATTTTAAGACTGAAATTCTAAAAGTGTTGAAACTTTTTTGTTAATACGAAATTAATACTTTGAAAGTAATAATATTATTTTGCCAATAGATTTAGATAATTTTAACAACCTTAGCCGGCATGCCTACCGCTGTTGCTCCTTGGGGGATATCAGTAAGGACAACTGCTCCGGCACCGATTTTTGCAAAATCTCCAACCTTAACAGGGCCGAGAATTGTGGCACCTGTTCCTATAATTACATGATTGCCAATTGTGGGGTGTCTTTTATGATCTTTTTCATTTCCGGTTCCTCCAAGAGTAATATTGTGGTAAAAATGACAGCAGTCGCCGACTTCAGCAGTTTCTCCAATAACTACTGCCATACCGTGATCAATAAATAAATTTTTACCTATCTTGGCACCGGGATGAATTTCTATACCCGTTTTTCTTCTTGACCTTTGCGAAATATAGCGGGCAAGAGTTTTATGATCCTTTGTGTAAAAATAGTGGGCAATCCTATGATTTATCATAGCTTTAACAATAGGATAGAGAAAAATTGCTTCAAAAAGAGTTTTGCAGGCCGGGTCTTCCTGTAAAATAAACTCTCCATACTCTTTTAGGGATTTAAAAAACTTAAGCATAAAATAACTCTGTGGACAAATATCTTTCGCCTGTATCAGGAAGAACGGTTACTATATTTCCACCGTAAACTTCTTGAAGTTTTATGGCAGCAAGAACATTAGCCCCTGAAGAAATCCCCACTAAAAGCCCTTCTTCCAAGGCAAGCCTTCTTGTCATTTCTATAGCATCGTCTGATTTTACAGTTATTACATCGTCAAGAATACTTTGGTCTAAAACTTTGGGTATAAAATTTGCTCCTATACCTTGAATCTTATGAGGGCCAAATTTTCCCTTTGATAAAAGAGGAGATTCAAAAGGTTCCATGGCCACAACTTTAATATTTTTATCCTGTTCTTTTAAATATCTTCCAATGCCTGTAAGAGTTCCGCCGGTTCCAACTCCTGCTACAAATGCTGAAATATTTTTTAAATCTCTGTATATTTCCGGACCTGTTGTCTTATAATGACCAAGAGCGTTATCAGGATTATCAAATTGGTTGGGCATATAAAATCCGCCTTTTTCAACAAGGTCTAAGGCCTTATCAACCGACTCTTTCATACCTCCATTTTCAATTAAAATAACTTCAGCTCCATAAGCCTTAATAAGTTTAATTCTTTCTATGGACATGGAAGAAGGCATTGTTAGAACAACATCAAATCCTAAAAGTTTTCCTATAAGAGCAAGAGCTATTCCTGTGTTGCCGCTGGTCGGCTCAACAATTTTCATGCCATTTTTAAGGTCCCCTCTTTCAAGAGCTCCCATTATCATTTGATAAGCGGCCCTATCCTTAATAGATGCTGCGGGATTTGATTTTTCAACTTTTACATAAATATTTTGAGAAATATTTGACAGTTTTATTAAATTGGTATTTCCTATTGATTCTAAAATTTTCATAATCACTATCTCCTTACTAATAAAAAAAGGATATATGTAAATCATATATCCTTAAATAAACTTTGGAAAGATTTTACACATTCAAAGAAGTCCTAATTGTAGCTAGGACAACAGAATGCCTTTGATGAAGTTGTTATAAATAAATTTTTCATTCAAACCAACTCTTTCTTAAAAAGAGAATACCTTAAAAATACTTTTTTGTCAATGTATTTAGAAAATTATAAAAAATTTTTATGATAGACTCTAAAATTAAAGATAATGAAGTTATAAACGAGATTTTTTTGAACTCCTTATATTTTATTATGCATTATGCAAGTTTTTTGAAAATTGAAAAAATAAAGAAATAAGCAATAATTTGACATTTTTAATAGAAGATAAAATTATTCGGTACTTAAGCAAGGAAGAGGATAAGATAATTGAAATCTTAATTATTTGATAAAAGTTAAAGATTTCTAATTTCAAGAAAGCTTTTATTAATAAAACATTTGATAAATCCCTTGTCCTATGTTAGAATCTATATGTTAAAAATAAATTGGGGGGATACGATGAAAACTTTATTATCAATTATTATAATAGTTGCAGGTCTTATAGTAACTTTTGTAATTGCTCAAATGGAAACTGAACAAGCCGGTCTTGGAACTTTACAAGGAGCTAGCGAAACAAGTCTTTGGGGTCAACACAAAGGTTCAAGTAAAAAAGACATACAAAATAAAATTGTAATTGTTACAAGTATTATTTTCGCTGTAGTTTTACTTATTCTTGCAGCTATAAGCTAATTTAAGGAGGATTAATAGATGAATTTATTATTACTGGCTCCTTTAGCCGGAGTTTTGGCACTTATTTTTGCCGCATACAAGGCATCATTTGTTACAAAACAAGATCCCGGTAATGAAAGAATGAGAGAAATCTCTTCTTACATTTCAGAAGGAGCTATGGCATTTTTGACAAGAGAATATAAGGCTCTTGTTGTTTTTGTTATTGTACTTGCACTAATCTTAGCTATTGGGCTTCATTCAATACCGACTGCTGTTTGCTTTGTTTTTGGGGCTTTATTTTCAGTTTTAGCAGGTTTTGTAGGTATGAAAGTTGCTACCAAGGCAAATGTTAGAACTTCTAATGCGGCAATGACTCACGGACTTGGAAAAGCACTTGATATTGCTTTCTCAGGCGGTGCGGTAATGGGTATGTGCGTAGTCGGCCTTGGAATTATAGGCATAACAGGAGCTTATTTTTATGCAAACGGTGCAGTAGAAATTATCACTGGATTTTCACTTGGAGCATCTTCAATAGCACTTTTTGCAAGAGTTGGCGGTGGTATTTATACTAAAGCGGCAGACGTTGGGGCTGACCTTGTAGGTAAGGTTGAAGCAGGAATTCCTGAAGACGATCCGAGAAATCCGGCAGTTATCGCGGACAATGTAGGAGATAATGTAGGGGACGTTGCAGGAATGGGCGCAGACCTTTTTGAATCTTATGTCGGAGCACTATTGTCAGTTATTACTCTTGGTGTAGTTGCCTATCAAGAAAGTGGCGTTATTTTCGGTTTATTAATTGCAACAGTAGGTATTGTTGCATCAATTATTGCAGCATTTTTTGTCAAGGGAGATAAAAATCCTCAAAAGGCTTTAAATAATGGTGAATATGTGGCAGCAGCTGTTACAATGATTGCAGCGGCACTTTTATCAAATTATATTTTTGGATCATTAAAACCATTTGTCCCTGTTATTATAGGTATAGTTGTTGGACTTATTATTTCTAAATTTACTGAATACTATACAGCTGATGAATATAAACCGGTTCAAAGAATTGCTGACGAATCTGTTACAGGAGCTTCAACAAATATTATTGCCGGACTTTCTGTCGGAATGCATTCAACAGTTTGGCCCATAGTTGTTATAGCTATAGGCATTGTGGCTTCCTATATAGGAGCAGGTGGAAACCAACAAGCAATTTATGGTCTTTACGGTATTGCCCTTGCAGCTGTAGGAATGCTTTCAACAGCAGGCATGACAATAGCTGTTGATGCTTATGGTCCTATTGCCGATAATGCCGGAGGTATTTCAGAAATGTGTGATTTACCGGAAGAAGTTAGAAACATCACTGACTCTCTTGACTCAGTAGGTAACACAACAGCTGCTATCGGTAAGGGATTTGCAATAGGCTCAGCTGCGCTAACAGCTCTTGCCCTATTCGTATCTTATATAAATGCAACAGGACTTGATGGTATTGATATTTCAAAACCGGCAGTTATAGCTGCAACATTTATTGGAGGAATGCTTCCCTTTGCTTTTTCAGCCCTCACAATGTCAGCAGTAGGAAATGCGGCATCAGCAATGATTGATGAAGTTAGAAGACAATTTAAAGAAATTCCCGGCATTATGGAAAGAAAAGCTACTCCGGAATATGCAAAGTGCGTAGATATTTCTACCGGAGCAGCCTTAAAAGAAATGATTGTACCTGGACTTATTGCAGTTGTTGTTCCTGTAGTTGTAGGTTTGCTTCTCGGAACAGAAGCTCTTGGCGGACTTCAAGCCGGTGCCCTTGTTACAGGTGTTTTAATGGCAATATTCATGTCAAATGCCGGTGGAGCTTGGGACAATGCTAAAAAATATATTGAAGGGGGAAAACATGGCGGAAAAGGTTCAGAAGCTCATAAAGCTGCCGTAACCGGAGATACTGTCGGAGATCCTTTCAAGGATACTTCAGGACCGTCATTAAATATTTTGATTAAACTTATTACAGTTGTATCATTAGTATTTGCACCGTTGTTTGTAGCTTATGGCGGAATTTTAATTAAATAATAAAGATATTAACCCAATATTAGTGCAGGTGAAAATCTGCACTTTTTTTATTGTTGACTTTAGTCAGTTGAGCAAGCAAGACGTGCGAAACAGAAAACTACCCGCTATGCGGGTAGGTAACAATAGCTTATACCAAAAAATCACCTTCGTATTATAATAGAGTTGTTCAGACCTAAAATAATAAGAGGTGATTAATATGGCTCAAAAGGCAAATTCATTATCACACACAAAATGGATGTGTAAATATCATATTGTATTTACACCAAAGTAAAGGCGAAAAATAGTATTTAATCAATACCGAGATAGTTTGGGAGAAATATTTAGGACATTATGCAAATATAAAGGAGTAGAAATAATAGAAGGACATTTAATGCCAGATCATGTGCATATGTTAGTAAGTATTCCCCCAAAGATATCAGTGTCAAGTTTCATGGGATACTTAAAAGGAAAAAGTGCACCAATGATGTTTGACAAGCATGCAAACCTAAAATATAAATTTGGAAATAGACATTTTTTGGCAGAGGGATATTATATAAGTACGGTAGGATTAAATGAACAAACAATAGCAAAATATATAAGAGAGCAAGAGCAACAGGACATAGCAATGGATAAACTTAGGGTAAAAGAATAGGAAGATCCATTCAAAAAAAGATGAATAAAGCCCTTTTAGGGCTAGCTAAAGAGGCAAAAACAATAAGGTTTGAACAAAGTGAAAACCAGCGCCTTGAGACGCCGGTTGGAAATACTTGGGCTTATAACAAAAGTAAAACCACCGCATTAAGGGCTCTTAATTAGGGATTTATTTCCTTAAAATTTAATCGGCATGGAGGTATTAACCTTTGTGCCGATTTTATATGTCAATTTTCCCTATAAAATTCCAATATATCCAAATGGTCTGTTTCTTTAAATTTGTACCTGGAACTTTTTCTGATTGTTCTACATAAATCTTGTCTACAAAAGTTCTAATTATTTCTGGATCAAGTTCCTTTATATCCGTGTACTTCCTCACAAGCTTTAGGAATGATTCCACATTAAGTTCTTCCTCCTGTGATTTTGTAATAGTTTTTTCAAGTTCAACTATTCTTTTTTGAAGTGAAATTTCTTCTTCATCATAAGCTTTTGCCATTTTTTCAAATCTTTGGTCAGATATTTTACCTTCCAAGTTATCTTCATATAGGGTTTGAACGATAGAGTCGAGTTTCTCAATTCTATCTTTAGAATCGTCTAGTTCCTTTTTCTGACTTCTTAATACCTGATTCAACTCGCTGGTTTTCTTCTTCAAAACTAAATCTACAAATTCTTCCTCATGGTCTTTTGCAAAGGCTGTAACTTTTCTAATTTCCCTCAGAAGAATTTCTTCAACTTGAATGTTCTTTATCTGGTGTGAAGTACATTTGCCTTTTTGCTTTCTATAGGATGCACAAACGAAGTATTCTTTATCATGAGACCAGCCTTTACCTCTTACTTGATACAATTTTGCTCCACAGTCTGCACAGTAGAGCATACCAGATAGGGCAGGCATTTCTCCTAAACTGTTACGAACTCGTCTTGTTTTTCTTATCCTTTTTACAATATCAAAAGTTTCTTCATCAATAATCGGCTCATGAACATTATCGAAAATAGCCCATTCAGACCTTGGATTGTCTACACTTTTCTTAGTCTTGTAGGATTTTCTCTTTGTTCTAAAGTTTATGACCTTTCCTAGATATTCCTCCCTATCTAAAATAGTAGATATTGTAGCAGGATTCCAATTACATTCCTCTTCTGGAGTTTCAACAGGGAAGTTGAGTCCTATAGACTTAAAGTGTTCAGCAGGAGTTGGAATTTTTCTACTCTTTAATTCACTTGCAATTTGACTTGGACCAAAACCTTTAATACAAAGATTAAAAATTAGCTTTACAGTTTCAGCTGCAACTTCATCTACTATCCACTTATTTTTGTCTTCTTTATCCTTTAAATAACCATAAGGTGGATTAGTCGTCAGTGGTTTTCCGCTTTGACCCTTAGCCTTAAAAACAGCCCTTATCTTTTTACTTGTGTCCTTAGCATAGAACTCGTTAAAGATATTAATAAAAGGTGTAAGGTCATTTTCTACTTGGTTATTTGAATCCACACCATTATTTATGGCAATGAATCGTATAGCATTATCTGGGAATAAGACTTCTGTATAAAATCCTACCTTTAGATAATCCCTGCCAAGTCTACTCATATCTTTTACAATAATATTTTTAACTTTTCCATCCTCTATTAAACCATTTAGTTTATTCCAAGAGGGTCTATCAAAGTTCGTTCCTGAATAACCATCATCTACAAAGAACTCTAGGTTTTTAAATCCCATATCCAGAGCATATTTTTCTAATATGTCCTTTTGATTTCTTATGGAGTTACTTTCGCCTTGAAGTTCATCATCTCTTGAAAGCCTACAGTATAATGCTGTAATCTTTTCATTAGCTGAAAAGTAAGAAGACTGTCTATTTAATTGTTCCATATTTTCCTCCTTTCGGACAGCCTTCAAGTGGCAATTACATATTCCCGTACTTTTCAGACTATATCAAGTTAATTAAGCTGATAAATTGGCTCTATTCAGAGTATCCACATTGTTTAATATGAGCTTTCTTATGATTTGTTCGACACTCTTTTTTGCATTTTCACTTTTCATAGAGTGAACTGTAAAGATTGTGCCAGATACTTCAATATTCTCCGACTTTTTAATCTCATTCTTTTTAATTTCTACCATAGGCATTATCCTTCAATAGCTAAAGTAAGGACTGAATCCTTATCCATTAGCTTGGCATCTAAATATTCTCGCATGATGAAGCCTTGGTGTTGTTTAAGAATAAACATCTCGGATAATCTTTTTATTGTTGGATTTTGTCTTTCAACAATCCAGTAGTTTGAGAAATCTCCAAAGGCGATAGGTTTTAAACCTGTATCGATATCGGGCATAAAGTTTGAGATTAGAATTTCTTTTCCCATGAAGGTGCCATCACATTGATTCCATAAGAAGTTACCTTGACTATCTTTTAAGCTTTGAAGATAAAGGGCAGTTTTATCATTCATTTTCCATTTTGCATTTTCCCTGTACTCGCTATCTAAAGAGAAGAATAGTTTTTTCAAGTCATCAAGCTTTAGTTCTTTTGTAGCTGATAGGCTTTTAATCTTTTCATCCACTAAGATTCCTAAAGGCTCTCCATTACCGTCGCCAATGATAAATGCTTTATCTTCTGCCTTGGCAAAATTATGAGCAAAGGTATCTATGATTATTTTTTCAATCTTCGCTTGAGGATCATTTAGAAAGTCTTCGTGGATTGTAATTAAGTTAGATAATGTGTTGTATTCTAAATTCACATCCACATCTTTCATTTCTAAGACAGCTGTAAATAGGTCATGTTCTCCTGCTTTTGTCCAAGTTGCCATAGATTTACTTGGGAAAGTTACAATAGAAGATGAATCTATATCATTTTTTAAAACTGTAGCTTCTTTTCTTAATACGCTCTTTTCTGTAAGTTTTTCTCTAAAGTATTCTGTGCTTTCTGCATCCATAAAAGGTGATCCATCTTGGATAAGACCAAGAGCCTTGATATCTGAATAAGATGATTCCTCCTTGTTTCTTAAATAATTCCATAAATTAGTTTTATAGGAATTAGCAGACAATATTTCGTTTCTTTTTGATTTTTCTTTAATTAACATAAATTTCTCCTTTATATTTTTATATTATCCAGGGTATTAAATGCTTTTTTTAATACCCCCTTTGAACCTAACTTTTTGTGTGTAAGAGGGCGGCACCGTTGATAGAAAAAAGTCTCCTGGAGATTAGGATGCCCCCTGGGTTACAAATTATTTTTTACTCTCACTATATTCTTCTGCTTCTTCTAAAGAAGGGAAAAACATATTCTTAAATCTTCCATCAATTACAAGATAAGACTTGTCTCCTTTAGCGAGGATAATTTTATCCTTATCTTTATTAATTACATTTAGGACTTCATACTTAGTGTCCTTTAAGTCCACAGCTGTGAGTCTATCTTTTTCAAAAATATCTCCAATAATCATTTCTGCTCCTTTCAAAATATCTGGGGCAGTGTGGCAGGTGAAAATTAAACTTCCCATAGAGAATAGAAGTTTTAAGTCCTATATATTTACCTGCCACATTGCCACTTTTATTTATAGACTAAAATTATTTTGCTTTAGAAAGGCTACGATACTTTCTGTTCCTTTGAATGGAATAACTGTATCTTGATTATCCAGTGTGTAGTTGTATATTTTTTCTTTGACAACTTTTACAGGTGACTTGTCTTTCTTATGAAGAATGATGGTATCTCGTAGCTTAAAGGCATTCTCCAATAAGTCTTCAGTGACTTTCTCATTGTTTCTGCAAAGGCACATATCCTTACAATATTCAGTTAAGTCTTTTAAGTCATTTAGCTTGATTTCGCTTTCATCTTTTTTAATGACATACCTATGGTCTTTTTCTCTTTTTAATTCTGTAGATATTCCCTTTGGGGAAGTCACCACAATCTTATTCTTTAAAGTAAACTTTCTTTCTAATTCTTCTTTTGTAATCATTTATATTCCTCCTAATTTTTTTAACTTCGCTTAAACTTCTAATTACACACAATCATAAGCACCACCTCCTTAAATGAGGGCAGGTGTGGCAGGTAAAAAAGTATTATCTATATAGATACAAGATTTCTAAATTAAATTTTTCATCTGCCACATTGCCACAGACTTTATAGAAATTCTGAAATTAATCTATAGCCTATTAGGACTGTGGTCTTGTGTTTTCCATCCTTTGGTCTTTTTCTTTTGATGGTAGCTTTAGACTCCAAAGATTGCTTAAAGGTCTTCATGCTCTCAAGATAGTAGCCATTTTCTAAAGACCAAGACCTATACCTTTCGTAAACTTCAGAGGTTCTAACTTCATAGTCCTTTCCCTCCTCTAAGCAATCTTCCATGAAGATAGCTATCTTATCCGATTCCTTTTGATATTTTAAAGTTGCATCTTTTACTGAATCAGGAATAGTTAGTCCTTCTTTTTGTAAAAATTTGTAGCCTTCAATAAGCCAGTTAAGGATTGCAGACTTTACTTCCTCTTTTGCAAATTCAGTTTTTAATGTTTTGTCTTGTTCCTCTTCAGTAAAATGCCTGTCAAAGGGAATGATGAGCATTCTTCCACTGGTAAATACAGTCACATCATTAACTATGGGTAGGTAGTTGGTGTTGATGTAGATTTTAAATTGAGGCTTAAAATCAAAAGAATTCTCATGAAGGAATCTTGCATTAATAGTGTCATTACCAGTAAGACTTTTAACTTGAGCAACATTTAAGGGTAGTCCCTTGCCTGGTTCTGGAATATTTACAAAGCGTACTCCTGCAAGCCTTGCTATTTCTTCACTGGGTCCAGAACTATTTACTTTGTTTTTTAGAGCTAGTGTTTCAGGTCTTGATGCACAAGCATAAGTTCCGAGGACCTTTAATATGGATTCACAAAGAGTTCCTTTGCCATTTCTTGTAGTCATTCCATAGAGGATTGCCATGCACTCATGCCTTGTATCTCCTGTAAGTCCATAACCTAATATCTTTTGTAGAAACTTAGCTTTTTCCTTATCCCCACTCATAATTTCATCAATGTAGCTATTCCATCTCTCATTTAATGACTTAGAATCATAGATAACATCAGCCATTTTGCTTAAATAGTCAGAACTTCTGTGCTCGTAAAATTCCATTGTTCTTAGATTTAAAGTTCCATTTGTGCAGTTTAAAAGGTAGGGATCTTTATCGAAGTCAGAAACATTTAATGGATGATGAACCTCTGCATCTTTTAATACACTGACCCTATAACCTCTTGCTTGCCATCTGTTTGAGAATTTGACATAAGCCTTTCTTTTATGCTCATCTTCAATATCAAGGGCAAGGATATGAAGGAGATTTGCAAGATTCATACATAATTTCATAGCTTTTAAACTTCCAGTATCAGCTATCCAGATTCCATCTTCGTAGAAATACCAAGCTTTCCTTTCTGGAACATAGCGAAGAGAATCCTTATGAAAGTCTGCGAATATTTTTCCTGCACCTATATCTGTCCACGAATACTTTGAAGATAAAGGAAGTCCCATTTCTTTTAATTTTTCAATAGATAAGTCAAACTCGATACTTGGATCTATTCTTGAAATAGGTTTGTAGACTTCTTTTAAAGAGGAGATTGCTTTTTCAATGGTTATTTCTCCGTAGGTTTTTCCTCCTCGTTTTTCATCCCACTTATCTCTAAAAAGTTCTGATTGCCTAAAGAGTCTATCGATCTGGTCACTATTTCCACCTGCATAAAAAGCGAGAATTGAAGTTAAGGCTAGGTCTGCTTCACTTGAAGAAGGATAGTCTTTAATGTTTCCAGCCCATAGATTTAAAAATTTCTCGTTATTCGTGGCATTAGATGCCTTTTCAATAACCTCCTCATCACTCAAATAGCTTTTAAAATTTTGTTTAGTAGACTTACTTTGTTTTTCTCTTTTCAGATATTTTTCTAAAAGCAAGAGTAGTCCTTTGGATTCTTCGACAATCTCACCTTCTTGATAGACATGACCTGTCACAGTTACAAAGCGATTAGTAAAGCCAGCAACATAGACTTCAACTTCTTTAGTCTTCATCTTGTAAATGTCCTTGTTGTAAGTTATTGAGTTTGGTAGAAAAGTAAAGATTCTAAGACCCTTACCACTTGGACTAAATTCAATGTATGACTGTGGAAAATGGCTAACTATTTCTTTTGCTAAACCATTTAAAACTCCATTAATTACACAGCCATCAACATCAATAGCTACAAGCTTTCCATCAACTCTTATCCCAAGTCCATCATAGGAACTAAGTTTTTCAGATGCTTTATCAAAGGATGTAAAAGTCTTTGGATTATTAACGGATGCATAGCCTTCTGTAGTTGGATTAAAAGGTATCTTTGTCTCCTTATTATTTCTTGTTTCATATTTCCACAAGCACCAGCTTGCATTTTCTTTTAAATACTTTGGTATATTTTCTAAATTCACATACCTACTCCTTTCATATTTTTTTGAAGAAGAAATATCCCCTCATATTCCTTAGGACAATTAGAAGAATTCTGAGTAATCTTTTTGTCCTCTACCTGTATAAGTAAAGTTGAAAAGTAATTTTCCAGCTATTTTGAAAAATATTTTCTCCTCCTAAATAATAGGCGAAGAAATTTAGCAGTTTTTTTAACCTGTAAGAAAATTTCTCCCTCTACTAGCCCTAGGACATTTTTGATGGTTTTGTTAGGTTTTATTTTTCCTCTCATATCACAGGCGAAGAAAAACATAATTGTTTAAACCCGTCCTAAAAATTTCTTCTCCTAATAGACTCAGGACATTTTTAAAGGTTTTGAGTAATTATTTCTTAATCTATTTGTATAAGTAGGAATTAGGATGAATTTTCCAGTTATAAAAAAATATTTCTCCCTTCACTTTCCCTAAGACAAAAATGGTGGTTTTGATTAGCTGTTTAGAAGATTTAATTCTATTAATAAAAAAAAGACGGAAATAAATCCGTCTTAAGAAATATGCAAAGATTAAGTTGTAAAATGTGGTATAATATTATAAAAAAACTGTATAAAGTAGAAGATTGATTTGAGGTGGATTATGGGATTTTCCTATGATAAATTATGGAAAAAATTAATAGATGAAAAGATGAATAAATTAGACTTACAAAAAGCCATACAAACAACTCCTCATACCATAGCTAAAATGGGACGAGATGAGAATGTGAGTATGGAAATACTTGGTAGAATTTGTAGTTATTTTAAATGTGATATCTCAGAAGTACTGGAGTATAGAATATTAGACAATAATAAGGAGATATAAAATGGCAAAAAGTAAAGATAAAACAGAAGAATTATCTTTAGAGTCAACTTTATGGAATTGTAGAGTATCTTTAAGAGGATTTGGAAGCACCGAAAGAAATAGAGATGCTGTAATAGGATTAGTTTTCTTAAAATTTGCAGGAGATAAGTTTGAAAAAAGAAGAACACAAATTGAAGAAGAGCATCCAGATTTATTAATGCTAAGAGAAATGCCTGCCTCTTATAATGCAGAAAATGTTTATTATCTAGAAGAATTCAGCAGTATATAGAGATTTATACATTGCACAGAAAGAAATGATGGAATGAGGTGAAAATGTGCTAGAAATACAAGCTGTAAATAGAAGTTTTGGAAAGAAAAGAGCGCTTAAGTCGGTGGATTTAGAAATAAGCAATGGAATCTATGGGCTACTTGGTGAGAATGGAGCAG
>CABTZF010000033.1 GCA_902489255.1 uncultured Peptoniphilus sp.
GCGATAAGTACAGCTATCAAACATTTAGAAAAGATTAAGAATACTTTAAATACTAATTACAACAATGGAAAAATTGAAGGTATTAACAACAAAATCAAGGTTATTAAGAGAGTTTCATATGGCTATCGTTCTTTTGATAATTTTAGATTGAGAGTTTTTTATGTTTTTATCATAAAAAATATATGGTTTAAGCCCTAAGACATAAACCATATATCATTAATTTTTAATCACCAACACTATTTGACAAAGAACCTTTTTTTATTTTGTTTTTTTCTGTATTATTTCCTATAATATTAATAAGAATATGGAGGAAATATGAGAATTTTAGATATTATAGAAAAGAAAAAATTTGGTATGGAAATTTCAAAAGAAGAAATAGATTTTTGGATAAAGGGCCTTGTGGATGACGATATTCCTGACTATCAAACAACAGCCCTCCTTATGGCAATCAGGTTGAAAGGTATGAACGAAAATGAAACGACATATCTTTGTAAGGCAATGACTTCCAGTGGAGATATTTTAGACTTAAGTGATATTGACGGCATAAAAGCTGACAAACATTCAACGGGAGGAGTTGGAGATAAGACTTCTTTAGTTTTAGGGCCCCTTGTAGCTTCCTGCGGATTGAAAATTGCAAAAATGAGCGGCAGAGGCCTTGGACATACGGGCGGCACCCTTGACAAGCTCGAATCAATCAGTGGCCTAAATGTATTTTTATCAGAAGAAGAATTTAAGAATCAGGTTTCCAAAATTGGTCTTGCCATAGTTGGTCAAACAAATAAACTTGTTCCGGCTGACAAAAAACTTTATGCCCTTAGAGATGTTACCTCAACCGTTGATTCAATTCCCCTGATAGCATCTTCAATTATGTCTAAAAAACTGGCATCAGGCTCAGATACAATCCTACTTGATGTAAAATATGGTAAGGGAGCTTTTATGCATACTGTGGAAGATGCGAAAAAACTTGCTGAAACAATGATTACAATAGGAACAAATCTTGGTAAAAATACAATGGCAATGATTACAGATATGAATGCTCCATTGGGAAGGACAATCGGTAACGCTTTGGAAGTTAAAGAATCTATAAAAACTTTAAGAGGCGATGGAGATAAAGATTTTACGGAATTTATAATTGCTGCCGGTAAAATTATGCTGATGCAGGGAAAAATAACAGAGGATGAAGATGCTGCCGATAAATTATTAAGGGAAAATTTAAATAACGGCAAGGCTTTTGACAAATTTTTGCAAATGGTTAAGGCTCAAGGGGGAGATATAAATGAACTTATAAATCCGGATCTTCTTCCAAAAGCTAAATATGTAATTGAAATGAAGGCAGAAAAAGAGGGATATATATCCGCAATTAATTCAGAAATGCTGGGAATTTTATCAATGAAACTTGGGGGCGGCAGGAGTAAAAAAGAAGACCCCATAAACTATGGAGTGGGTATTGTTATAAATAAAAAAATAGGGGATTTTGTAAAAAAGGAAGAAATATTGGCAGAAATTCATTCAGACCAAAAATTGCCGAAAGACTTAATAAAAAGTTTTTATGACTCTTATGAATTTTCAAAAGAACCGGTAAAAAAAGTAGAAATAATTGAAGAAATTTTAAAATAATTTGATTTATTGCATTAAATTATTTGAATATAATTTAATTCGTTAGTATAATAAGTAAAAGGAGGCCCTAATGAAAAAGTTATTAATAGTTTTTTTATCAATATTTTTAATTTTCCTTAACGTTTTTGCAGATGACGACATACAAGTAGTTTTGGAGCAACCGGCTGTATCCATGGCTAAAAGTGGAGAAAATCTTTTATATAATCTAACAATTAAATTACCGAATAATTACGATAAAAAATATGAATCATTTTCTGTAACTTTACTTATGGATGCAAATTTAAAGGTAAAGTCTACAGAACTTTTGGGAGCTCAAGCAAAGTCCGGGAAAATCAATTTAAAAACAACAGAAAATTCAAAAACGGGGCAAAATATAGTCACCCTAAATGTTGATGATATAAGTATAATAAAAAACCCCAATCTAGGTATTAAAATAAACACGGAAGTAAAAGAAGAAATAAAGTCCGGGGAAAACTTGGAAAATTCATTTGTTCTCTCATATTTGGATAAAAAGGGAGATACCAGTTCCAACCAAAAAAATTTTGAATCTTCTACTAAAGCACAAAATATAGACCTTAAAGTAGAAGATATTTTTACAAATAGCAAAACAGTCAAAGGTAAATCTGAAAAGAATTCAACCATAATCCTATATAAGGGCTCTAAAGAAATAAAAAGAACAAAGGCAAATGATGATGGAAGTTTTATTTTAAGTATAGATCCGCAAAAAGAAGGTGACCTAATAAGAATTTATTCCTTTGTGGGTAAAGAAAGCGTCTATGTAGATGCAATAGTAAAGGCGGCGGCTGATTCATCTAAAGCTGAAGAAGTTAAAAAGGTCGATGATAAGAAGGAAATCATAAAAACCATAGGAAATATAAAAAAACTAAGTGATTATGTAGCCTTTGCTAAAGATCTGCCAACCGGAAAATCCACCAAAGAAGAAGAAGCAAGGTTAAAAGCTGCCATAGCTTTGGGGGAATACCTGCAAGTAAAAAAAGAAGTAAAAGATATGGAAATTGATAAGACTCTTAATGAACTTGAAGAATCTATAAAAGCGGTGAGAAAACCCTATATGGTTGGAAGCGGCGACAAATTTCATCCCGACAGGGGTATGAAAAGAGCAGAAGTTGCAGCAGTTTTAAGTAAAATAACCATGGGAGATAAGACTATAAATGATTTTTCGTCTTTCAAGGATGTTGACGAAGGAAAATGGTATGCAAATGCAGTGGCATCAGTTGAGGAAAAGAAATTGATCTCAGGTTATAGCGACGGAAGTTTTAAACCGGATAAAGAAATTAAAAGATCAGAATTTGCCATGATAATATATAATTATTTGAAATTAGAAGAAAATGACAATGAAGTTGATTTTACAGACTTAGCTAAAAATCACTGGGCAAAAAAAGCAATAGATGCTCTTGCGTCCAATGGAATCATGGTAGGTACCGATGCCAAGCATTTTAACCCTGACGGTAAATTAAAAAGATGTCAGGCGGCAGTTATAATAAATAAAATTTTAGATAGGAAAGTTAATGAGGATTTTTTAAGAATCTACGGTAAAAACCCATACACTGACTTATCCAAAGACCATTGGGCATATTATCAGATTTTAGAAGTAAGCGGTATGTAATAAAATTTAATACTTTTGATTTTTAGCAAACTGTTTATAATGTATGAATATCATGAATATGGCGAACATCAAGGGACTGTCCTTTAGGACCGTCCTTTTTTTAATTTGATATAGTGAATGTCATGGGACTGTCCTTTTTTAATTAAAGAGTAAAAACTCTAACATTTATATATTATATTTTTTTATCAAGATTTCTTTTTTCTACAAATATTATTGAAGAAGCCAAAGCAATCAAGGCTATTCCAATTATTTGATTCATGTTTATATTTTCTTTAAGGACAAGCAAAGAAAATATAGGCGACAAAATCGGCTTTATAAAAAATACAAGAGAAGCTATTGCAATTGGATTTTTTTCGACTGCAAAAAAGTGACATACAAAGCCCATACCTGTTACAAAAATTGAGATATAAAGTAATATAAAAATATTAGAAGAATTTATACCCTTAAATATCGGTATGGCGGAAAAATTATCAAGCCCCATATTCATGAAAAATTCAGAAACCGCAGGTATTTTTGTTATAAATATCAGGACCAATAATTCCAAACAGCCGAAGAAAAATGTGTAGCAGGTCTTTGTGGGAGATTTAATCGGGCGACCTTCACTTAATTTTTTACCTACAAGAGAGTATAGGGCAAAAGACAGGGCAGAAATTAAATTTATAACGATTCCGGCAAAAGACCCTTGAAAATGTAAGGGGTTAATTAAAACTAAAAATCCGACCAATGAGATTATTAAGCCAAGACCTACTTTTTTTGTTAATTTTTCTTCGGTGTAAAAGTGTCCTATAAGCATTGAGAAAAATGTGTTTGAACAAAACAAGACTCCGGCAACATGGGCATCAAGATAGTAGACGGAAAGAGTGTAGCAAGTCATTGCAAAAACAACGCATAAAAATCCTGTTATTGCAAAATGTATGTAGTCATCTTTTTTTAATTTATAGGATACTTTCTTAAGTTCATTTTTACTGATAGGATATAAAATTAATCCTCCAATAAAAAATCTCAACAGATTGAGCTGGATAGGATTAAAAGCTCCCCCTGAAAGTTTTATTGCTACTTCCATACTGGAAAAGAAAATTGCTGCTAAAAGTACATATAATAAATTCATTTTTACCCCCTATAATTAATCACTTCATCATTATAGAGTTATTAAAATTAAATTACAAGTAGATAAAGGTTAGGGTTTAAAAGATGCCGACTCTTGGGAATAGATAAGAGGGTTTACAGTAAAAAAAATTAGAATTTGTTGATTTCAAAAGATCTATAAATTTGATGCAGTATATAGTGAGGAGAGGAAAAATTTATCTTGTGTTTATGATGATTTTTTCAGATATCTATCTTTTATATTTGGCCGTTTAATTTCTGATTAGCTTACTATAAGAATATTAATATTTCTTTATAAATTATTCTATTTTCTTAGCTTATTTATTAATTGAATTTTAAAGTAAATATTATAAATATAACTTTAAAATTAAGGGTATAAAAGGCATAAAAAAAGACCGTTAAGTTTGGTCTAAAATGGTGGAGGCGGTGAGAGTCGAACTCACGTCCGAAGATCCGTCTGCAAAAAGCTTCTCCGAGTGCAGACTATTTTTAAATTTTCCCCTATAACAACTAAATAATCAAAAAGCTATAGAGTATTGTCATAAGTTCCGTTTCGTGTTATGACACCTTACACGACTCGGTTCCCCACTTAAATATGATACCTAAGCTTAAAGCGTGGGAACTTTAAGTTAGATAAGCCGCCCTTAGGCAGCTAATGCGAAATTATTTTCGTCGTTTATTTTTTTGAACCGTTTTAGCGTTGTGTGATTCATCAACGACTCGCTACTTTAGGCTCAGAATCCCCGTCGAAACCATTTTCGCCCCCTTGTAAATTTGTAAAAATATTATATAGGAAAGTAAAAGCTTTGTCAATTAACGGCCTATGCTAGTGTATTTTTTTGCATTTTTCTTATAAAATAAAAATCCCAAAATTCCGCCTATGGTATTTAAAATTATATCATCAATATCAACACTTCTACCTATAAAAAATTGGATAAATTCAATAAATAGAGATATAGAAACCAGCAAAATCAAAATTTTTGAAAAATTTTTATATTTATTATATATAATAGGAAATAAAAACCCTAAAGGTAGAAAGATAATTACATTCCCCAAGATATTAATCATTGAGTGCCATAGGGAGGAATATTTTATATAAGAGTATATTGTTCTAAAAGGGACCGGATTGACCCCCCAATTGCCGGCATTTATCCTATCTTTAAAATTTCCCGCAAAGTCAAAATGTTCACTTGTGAGGTCTATTCCACGAGAGGACAATAGAGAATTGGGTGTAAAAAGCAATAGGGCTAATACTGCAAAATAAGCGAAAATAACACATAACAAAAATTCTCTTTTTGGATTTGATTTTTTTCTGTATTTTTTATAAAAGTGTAGTCTAACTTGAGAAAATATAAGGAAACTTAAAATAAAAATAAGGACACTTCTTTTGAAAAAGTAAATAAAAAGTTTCATCGATTTTTAAGCTCAATCAAATTTTTTATACTGTAAGGATTTTCCTTTTGAATACAGGTCCAAGTATCAGCAGAATTTTCATCATATATACCAACTGTTATAAGACCGGATTTCTTAGCATTTCTCAGGGCAATATATGAATCATCAATTAATAAGGTTTCATTACATGAAACATTATGGATATCGCAAACTTGCTTGTAAAAATTCGGGTCATTTTTTGGACATTTTTGGGTTTCCACCGTATAAATATCTTCAATATACTTATCAAAACCGTATTTTTTTACGGGAATTTGAGCATATTCAAGGTTAGTGGATGTGCCTATTACCAAATCCAAGCCGGTATCTTTTAAATATTTCAATATTTCCAGGGCATTATCTTTCAAGTTGACTTTATTTGAATAAAAATCTATTATGTGTTTATTAAAAAGCTCATACATTTCTTCAAAGGATATATTCAGCTTATAATAATCAATTAAAAATAAAAGAGAAAGTCTTAAATTAAGGGTAGTTAAATGGTTTTCAACTTCCCTGCTTATAGATATATCCCTCTCATTTAAAAAATCTTTTGCTATATTTCTCCAGTAACCCATAGAATCTACCAGAGTTCCATCTAAGTCAAATATTGCGAGCTTCATAAAATCCTCCAATTCTTTTAATTATATAAAAAAATAAAAGTCATGTCAATTTATATTAGGGCAAAGGTAAATTCTAAGGCCTTACATGGACAGATAAAAAAATCCAAGCTGAAGTTATTTTAAACTCGCAAAGTTTTTTATAATAGAGTAAAATAACTTATAGATATAGTTGAAAATATTAAAATAAATTCTTGTAAGCTAAACTTGTGAAAAATAATAACAGGAGAGAAAAAATGAGTCCGTCCAGAGAAGACTATATAAAAAATATATTTAAAGAAATTGAAATGTACGGTTATGCACAAAACAAATCTTTATCATATTATTTAGAAGTGGCAAAACCTTCAGTAACTGATATGATTGGAAAATTGAAAGATGACAATTTAGTTTATACTGAAAATTCCAAGATATTTTTAACGGAAGAAGGACTTAAAATTGCTAAAAAACTTGTTTCAATTCACAGGCTATGGGAAAAATTTTTAAGGGAAGTATTAAACTACAACAGGGACAATATTCATTATCAGGCAGATTTATTAGAACATGCAACAAGTGATGAGCTTTTCCAAGCCCTAAATAAATATTTGAATTATCCAAAAACTTGTCCCCATGGAAGAATAATATATTTGAATCAAGAAAAAAATTCAGATGACTAAGAAAAGAGGTTAAATTGAAAGATACAATTCTAATTACAGGATCATCAAGAGGAATAGGAAGAGCAACCGCCTTATCTTTTTTTGATGAAAATTTAAACATAGTTATTAATTATATAAAAGAAAAAGAAAAGGCTCTCGAAGTTGTTGGGATTTTAAAGGCAAGGGGAATTAATTCAATGGCAATCAGGGCGGATGTTTCTGATTTTGACCAAGTTAAAGATATGTTTAAGCTCATTGAAAAAAATTTCGGCGGAGTGGATAAGCTTGTAAACAATGCCGGCATAGCTCTCTATCCTAAACTTTGCCAAGAAGTTGAAAGTTCGGAATGGCAGAGAGTTCTTTCTGTAAACGCTACAGGACAATTCAACACCTGCAGAATGGCTGTTCCCTATATGGTTTCACAAAAAAGAGGGGCTATAGTAAACCTATCATCAGTTTGGGGACAAACCGGAGGGTCAATGGAATCAACTTACGGAGCCAGCAAGGGAGCGGTTATTGCATATTCAAAAGCCCTGGCAAAAGAGCTCGGTCCTTCAAATATCAGGGTCAATGTTGTGGCTCCCGGATGTATTTTAACTGACATGACATCAATTTTGAGCCAAGAAATTTTGGACAGCTTTGCAGAGGAAGTTCCCCTCCTAAGAAATGGCAAACCGGAAGAAGTTGCACAAGTAATAAATTTTTTATTATCCGACAAGGCCTCTTATGTTTCCGGACAAGTTATAGGAGTTAACGGCGGATATTTAGATTAAATTTATAGTCTTATTCATATTCTTTTAAAATAACCAGCCTGTCATCAGTTTTTAACAGAGTATTTCCGTTGGGGATAATAATTTCATCGTTATTTCTTTTTATCATAATTATCAAAATATTAGAATTTTTTTTAAATCCCTTATATATTTATTGACCCAAATATGGTGGGGCGAAAGTTTTATTTCTTCCAAATCTTCTCCGCTCTTGTCAAAAAAAGATTCTCCGCTTATAACTAAGGTATCTCCGGCCTCAATAACCGTATCTCCCTTAGGGATAATAGTTTTACCGTCCCTTTCTATTTTAGCGATAATTAAATCAAAATAAGGGTTAATATCCCTTATACTTTTGTTTATCCAGGAACTTCCCTCCTTTATTTTTGAAATAATAAAGCCGAAGGGAGATTTTATTTGATAATAATTAAAGGTATTTAAAACTATTTCGTCAGGGTCAAACATGGATAATCTTTTTGTAGCATAGGGCATAAGACTTCCTTGAATTAAGGAAGAAAAAAGACAAATTACAAATACTATGTGGAAAATATCAATTGAAAATCTTATGTCTGAATTTACAGCCATTATTGCAAAAGCTATAGCCGCAGCCCCGCGAATTCCGGCAATAGAAATCAAAATATTTTGTTCCGTCTTGGCCTTAAAAGGCTTTAAGAGAACAAAAACGCTAAGGGGTCTGGCAACAAGAAAAAGAAACATCATAAGTATAAAGCCTATAGGCAGGGCATTTAAGATTTTATCAGGACTTGACAGAAGGCCCAACAAGAAGAACAGGGCAATTTGAACGAGGTTTGTAACACCGTCATAGAAAAATACCACATCTTTTTTATGCTTAAATTCTTTATTACCTATATATATGCCTAAAATATAGAGGGACAAATATCCGTTGCCTCCAAAAATATCACTTAAAGAATAAGTACCTACCATAATTGCGGCTATAAATACAATAAAAAGCCCGTCATCAGATAATTTGAATTTATTGATAATTTTCATAAATAAATAACCGATTAAAAATCCCAGACCTATACCTATAAAAATTTGCTTAAAAATCAGTAGTCCTACGGATATTTTAGATTTTAATAACAGGGACATAAAAACCATAGTCAAGGTATAAGCTGTTGGGTCGTTGGATCCTTATTCTATTTCCAATAGGGAAGCTGTACTGTATTTTAAATTTAATTTTTTGGAAACCAAAATATTGGAAACAGAAGCAAAGTCAGTAGAGCCTACAACTGAACCCAAAAGCATCGCTTCATAAAAATTAAATCCGAGAATTTTGTAGGAAAAATATCCGGTTATTAATGAAGTAAGGACAACTCCCAAAGATGCAAGAGCAACAGCCGGAAAAGCAACCGGTTTAGCCATTGACCAATTAGTTCCGAAGCCGCCGTAAAACATTATTACCATTAAAGAAACACAGGCAATCTTATCGGCTAAATAATAGTTGTTAAATTCAACTCCCAAAAAATTAAATATAATTCCCAAAGTTAAAAACAGCAAAAGGGCAGGTATGCCGGATTTATTGGATATTTTAATGGCAACCAGGGTCAAGATTAAAATTATTGAAAATAATAGTAAATACAAAACTTACCTCCTAAGTAAATAAGATATAAAGGTCAAAAATTTAGTAAAAAACAGTTAATAATCATTATACACAACAAGGCGGAAGATAATATTTTTTTAAATTATTATTATATTATATCAGAAGAAATATTTTATACTTGCCAAAAATAAAACATTTTTAAGCCTAAAAAGGATCAAACAAACAAATTTGAAACACAATTTAAAATTAATTTTAAAAAAATTTTTCCAATAGCATATAGCCATAAAAAAAGGAAACAACTCATTACTATAAGAAAACAAAAAACCGATTTTAGAAAAAAAAAAAAAAAACAAAGGTAGAAAAAACTTACCAAATAGGTAAAAATTAAGATATTTTTTAATATTTACTA
>CABTZF010000034.1 GCA_902489255.1 uncultured Peptoniphilus sp.
AAAAATCGTTCTATTTTTTCTGATAAGATTTTTTGTAAAGAATGTGGTAGACATATGAGTTTTCGATGTGACAGTAGACAAAAGAAGAATTCAGATAAAATATACAAGTACAAAAGTTATTATTGTAATTTATGTAAAGATGAGAAAACACCAAACAATATCAGAGAGAAAGATATTATTGAACTTATAAAACCCAAATTAAAAGATTTTAAGATTCAAAACACATTAAATGAAGAGAAAGTTATAGAACACAAGAATGTAGAAGAAGATATTCTAAAGGAAATATCCATATTAAACAGTAATTTACAAATCATCTATGAAAACTATAAAAGGAAAAATATTTCAAAAGAGGAGTATTTAAATGAAAAAACTCTAATCCAAGATAAAAAGGTATTGCTAGAAAATAGACTTGATGAGTTTCAATCATATATAGTCAATTCAGAGAAAGCAACGGATATTACAGTCTTAGACGAAGAAAATTTATTGAAGGCTTATGTAGACAATAAAATTGATAAAATAATTGTATCAAGAAGTGGAGAAATACAAATTATGGAGAAGTATTAGTTTGTATAGTTGAAGTTGTAACAAAATATAAACGAAAATTTCTATATCATAAAATGACTACTATGTCAATAGTGGAGATACTATTTATTTGCTAAATGTGGTATAATACAAATATGAGCGAGGAGAAATTTATTAAAATTTAGAATAGCGGTGGTGAAAATTTATGGTGAAGAAAAAATTTTATGCAGTAAAGGTAGGTAAGACACCAGGGATATATGGCACTTGGAGTGAAACGGAGGAACAGGTTAAAGGATTTCCGGGAGCTGTGTATAAATCTTTTTCTACTGAGGAAGATGCAATAAGATATATATCTTGTGAAGATATAAAAGAAATTAAAAGTGTATCTGATGAAACGTCTGCAATAAATAAAAAAATAGAACAGGAAATAAAGAACTTACGAGATAGAGAAGTAATTGCTTTTGTAGATGGCAGCCATTCTTTAGATGCAGATGGAAAAGAAAAATACAGTTTTGGTGTCCTTCTTTTAACCAATGAATCAGAAGACAGTCTATATAAGGCTTTTATAGATAAAACTTATATGGATTCAAGAAATATTGCAGGTGAAATTGAAGGTGTTAAACAAGCTATTTTATGGGCTATTGAAAGCAATAAACAAAGAATAAAAATTTTTTATGATTATGAAGGCATTGAAAAGTGGGCAACGAAAGAATGGAAATCTAAAGTCAAGATTTCACAGGAATATAGTAAATTCTTTGATGAGAAGTCAAAGTTGATAAATATAGAATTTGAGCATGTAAAAGCTCATAGCGGAATTGTGTATAATGAAAAAGCGGATGAATTAGCAAAAAAAGCTCTCTTGTCGCAAGGGTATAAAACATATAATGATGGATCTATCTATTTTATAGGTTTTCAAAAGCAAGATTGGCTTAATATGGTAGAATCACTCAATAATGAAATCAATGAAGAAGATATTAAAGATAAAATTAAGGTAGAAGAATCTAGTCCAAAAGATTACTTAGATAAATTGTTACTTGTGTTTGACGGTCAACGAGTGATTATTAACTGCTACAAAGGTAATAAATCTTACGTTCAAGGGAAACAGAGTTTGCTGTTTCAGAAAATTATTTCATTGGCGATTGAAAACTTACCAACAGATAGTGCTGTTATAGAAGTCCTAAATACGTATCATGCTTTAACAGTAGAGAAGCCGGAGGTTGAAAATGCTTTTTCTACGTTATTGCCTAATTTTCCAATTGATGATAAAGATACAAAACTTAGAAATACTTTATTATCCGCAGTATTTAATACACTAATAACAGGCTATATGCCGGATTATACTTGTCTGGTTACACCCCTTTTTAGAGCGATGGAATTTTATTTGCATAGAATTTTACATGATAAATTAGGTAAGAATACAACTAGAACAGGAAAAGATGGCAAATTTAAAGGGAATGATTTTGCTTTCTTTGATGAAAATGAAACAACAGGAAATTTTGAATATAATTCATCTGCTGTAGGCTTAAGTTCTAATCAAATAGATTATCTTAATAAGTTATATAGTAGCTATAACAAAATGAGACATCCATATTCACATTGGTCAGAAAATTCAATGGATACTCATGTTATAACGGATATAAAAACAGCTCATGAATTAATTTTGGCAGGCTTGCAATTTATAAATAAATATTATATAATATTCTAGTTACTTTTTTGTATAAATGATTTAAGAGGAAGGAGGAGATATTGTAATGAAACCATATTTGATAAATAGTTTAAAAAAGGATGGATTTGATGCTATAATAACATTGTTGGATTACCAAACTCAAATATCAAGATGTTTAAAATCCATTAGAATGTCTCCGAACGAAACAAGAAAACTTTTGATAGATACTATATTATGTTCAGGAATGAATGAGTATCGTTTTATTGAAACTACTTTAAATGAAGATGGAACAATTAATTTAAATCATTATGACTATGTTAATGTGGACAATGATGTACTAGAAAAAGCAAATGAGATTCTAAAATATCAACCCGCTTTTTTAAGAAATTCTGTATTGCCGGAATCACAAATAAAAAAAATAGCACAGAGTTAAATACACTGTATACAATATGACGCATCAAAGCACTTAAAGAAATTTAAGTGCTTTTTTAATATCAATTACTTGACATTGTAGGGTAAATCAACATTTGCAAGACTATTAACAAAAGAGCTTGACGGATACAAAGGTGAAGTAACAGTATATGGACAAGACTTAAACGAAATATCAGAAAAGTCATTGTTTGAAAGCGTCGCAGTAGTGCCACAAGAAGCCATGATATTTAAAGACAGCTTGTTTAATAACATTACAATGTATGACAGCTCTATAAAAGAAGATAGTGCCGAGTATAAAGAGATAATTAAGAAATTAAATCTCGAAGGTTTAGCAAAGAAAGAAAAAGAAGGTACCCTTGATGTACTCCAAGCATCTGGCGGAGAAAAAGAAAGAATATCCATAGCCAGAGCCATGATTAGAAAACCAAAGATACTTATACTAGATGAGCCAACAACAGGACTTGACCCGGACAACGCAAGAGAAGTAAAGAAGATAATCACAAACTTAGACGGAGTTCTAAGACTAGTTATAACACACGATTACGACGAAGAGTATTTAAAGAAGTTCGATGGCGTAATATTTATGAATGAAGTTTGTGCTTAATAAATTGATAGTAGGTGGAGAGAAATCTTCACCTATTTTATTGATTAATAAAGGTATTGCACTTTATTTAAGGTCATGATATTATATATATAACATTGGGGGTGATAAGCTATGTGGAAGTTAAGAAAATATGTTTCGAATAAAGATTTATTTAGCTACATCGTCATATATATACTATATAAAATAACTTTTCTTTTAAGTCCATATCTATCAGGTATATTTATAGACGCATCAGTTGCGAAGGACTTTGACAAGATGATTTTATATGCTATATACAATATAATTTTGTTTGTAGCAGGACAGGGAGTTATGTATTTTTTCGACATAATTGAAGGAGAGGCAAGTACTCGTTCGACTATCAACATATATGAAAAGCTTGATGACAATCTTTTAAGATACAATCTCAAAACTAATAATATTAGCCGAGACAAGATAAATCAAGAGATAACACATAATCTTGACGCTGTTAGTAAATACATATTCAAGACGCCAGTTAATGTAGTTTTTCAATTTTTGACAATGATTTTCATCTTTGTGATAATGCTTACTATATCGGTGCCACTTGCTTTTGTCATGCTTATAAGTGTGCCGGTAGGTGCTTACGTGTCATACAAGCTTGGAGATAAAATTTCTGATTACTCTGAAGAAAATATTCAAAACACACAAAATATCAATGGCTACATCTTGGATAAGTACGAGATAAACAAGTCAGAGAGACTTTTAGATAAGAAGCAACTCTTTAATATAAAAGATTATTTAGATAAATATAAGAACACTCTGTTTAAAAAATTTAAATTACAATCCTTAGTTGAAAATTGGATGATATATTTTATTTTAAATGGCGTTATACTTATGATGACTATACTATCAGGCTACTTTGTTTTCAATGGCAGTATAAGTATAGGTGCATTCTTTGCTTCACAGCTGTACGTTTCACAGTTTTGGGGACCAGTGCAAGAGCTCTTTGATATAAGAAATGAGTATTTAAGCGATAAACCAGCTATCAATAACTTTGCGGAATTTTTAGAGATAGAAGCAGCTAAGTATAAAGATGATAAAATAAAAACTATTGAACTAAAAGATTTTGAGTGTTTAAGTAAAGATAATACTATTTTGAACGAAAAAGTCAACGCTTCTTTTGATGCATCACATATCAATATTATCTGCGGGGACAATGGCACTGGCAAGACTACCATAGTCGAGGCTATACTTAATTATAATAAAAGATATAAAGGCAAGATATATATTAACGGTGAAGAACTAAAAGACCTTTCATACTCAGACATAGTTTATATACCAGCAGATTACATGATATCAAAGTTTGGCGTGCTTGAGGACAAGGCGAAGATGTCATCAGGACAAAGAAAGAAGGCTCAATTTGATTTATCACTATTAACAGATAAGAGCGTGTATATAATCGACGAGCCAACAAACTTTTTAGACATTGAGAATAAAGAAGCAATTGCAAGGCTTATATCTGATTTATACGATAATGGCAAGATAATTATAATGATTACACATGACAAGGACATTATTAATAAATTAAACAATGTAGAGACTATATATTTAGAAAGAAAAGTTGTAGCTTAATATATTGAAATAGGTGGAGAGAAATCTTCACCTATTTTTTTATCTAAATGGGTACATATATAAAAGAGGTGGTTATATGCTAAAGAGATTTTTTGATCTTAGTGGTGACGAGATCATTAATTTAAATAAAGATGAATTGAAACAAGCGATTAAGTCTTGTGAAGCGAGGATTGTTTTGTCTGAGAATGTTGTGGTTCAAGAGCCAGCGACTTATGGAGTGACATCGTCTGAGCTTGCAAGGGCTTTTGGCGCTGACCTAATTTTATTAAATTTCTTTGATGTAAATGAAAAGAAAATCAAGGGCCTTGATTATAGTGAGGGCGACATCATTAAAAAGCTAAAAAATCTTGTCAAGAGACCTATCGGTTTAAATCTAGAACCGGTTCAAGACAAGAATATGTTTAGCGAAAAGAAAGTGATTAGCGAGGGAAGAAAGGCGAGCGAAGAAAATATTAAAAAGCTTGATGAGATGGGCTTCGATTTCGTTATGTTTACTGGGAACCCTGGTACTGGCGTTGACAACGAAGGCATTAACGAGGCGATAAAACTTGCGAAAAAATATTTCCACGGACTTATCTTTGCTGGCAAGATGCATTCATCGGGTGTTGATGAGAAAATTGCAGACCTTGATGTTTATGAAGGCTTTTTAATTGCCGGCGCTGACGTGCTTTCTGTCCCAGCTGTTGGCACATGTCCAGGCGTTTTCGATGAAGATGTAAGAGCTATCGTAGAGCTTGCTCATAAAAACGGCGCTCTTGTGATGACTACCATCGGCACTTCGCAAGAAAGTTCGCCAAAGGAAGTCATTAGGTACATTGCACTTAGAAATAAAATTTTAGGCGCTGACATTCAGCATATAGGCGACTCTGGTTACGGTGGCCTTGCCATTTGCGAGAATATATTTGAACTTTCAAGAACTTTAAGAGGAGATAGACACACATTTAAGCTTATGGCTGCGTCTATAAATAGATAATGGATATAGAAAAGTTTATTCGTTTTAGAAAAGAGCTTCACAAGATACCCGAAGAGGCTTTTAAAGAGGATAAGACCAGGGCTTTTATCAAAAATGCCTTGAATGGCGTTAATGGTCTTGAGCTTCTTGAGGACAAATCTTATTTACTCTATAGATATTTTAAGGGCGAGGACAAAAAGTCAATAGTTTTGCGCTGTGATATGGACAGTATTGTAAATAGCAAAAAGAAACGCTTTCACGGCTGCGGTCACGATGGGCACATGGCGATAATGCTTGGCACTATACTTTCTATGGACGCATCTAAGCTTGATAAGAACGTTTATTTTTTGTTTCAAGCGGCTGAAGAGACAGGTTACGGAGCGCTTGATGCTCTTGAAATTTTTGATAAATACAAAATTACTGAGGCTTACGGTCTTCATAATTACGCTGGAATCAAGACAGGAACTATATCTACAAAGAAGGGATTATTGTTTCTATCGTCCTTTGGTTTAAAAGTAAATATAGTGGGAAGGCAGTCGCACGCGTCTATACCAGAAAATGCACTAAATCCTATATACGCTTGCAGCGAGATTATTAAAGATATAGAGCCATTCATAAAGAAAGATGCTTACAAAGATTTTACTCTTCAAGGCGAGAAATTTTCTGATAACATTTTCATAACAGTTGTTGGTGTAAAGCTTGGCGGAGAAAATTTTGGCGTGTCGCCAGCAAATTTAGAGCTAGATTTAACCTTGAGAGCATATAATGATGATGATTTGGCGAAACTTAAAAATATTTTCGAAAATAAATATAAAAAGGCTTTAGAAGAGATGGGTTTTGTGGTAGAATTAAATAGTACAGATGAATTTCTATCAGTCGTGAATGACGATGAGCTTTATGATTCTTTTACGAAATCTATAGATGCGGATGGACTGCCATTCGAAGAGAGAAAAGAGATAATCAGAAGCAGTGAGGACTTCGGCTACTATAGGCGTAAGGCGAGAGAACTATTCTTCCTACTAGGCGTGGGCGAAGATCACAAGGACATTCACGATGAAGCGTATGAATTTAATGATGAGGCTATAGAAAATGGTATAAAAGCGTTTTTATCTATAGCGTATAGACTTTAGGAGGGATTAGATGAGCTGTGACAACGATTGCAAGGCATGCAAAGACAAATGCGCGTTTGAAAAGCTACAAGCGAATGATAAATCAAAGATAAATAAGGTAATAGGCGTCGTGAGCGCAAAGGGCGGCGTTGGCAAAAGCTACGTAACAACGCTACTTGCGAACGCTTTAGCAAAAAAAGGCTACAAGGTAGGTATACTTGACGCGGACCTTACAGGACCATCGATACCATCTTCATACGGCCTTCATGGCATGATTACTTCAGAAGATGGTGTGAACATTGAGCCGGCTGAAGCTGCTAATGGCGTTAAAGTTGTTTCAATGAACTTACTTATGGAGCACGAAACAGATCCACTCGTTTGGAGGGGACCTATGCTAATGGGCGCCTTGAGACAATTTTATCAAAACGTTAACTGGGGCGAACTTGATTATCTTTTAGTTGATATGCCGCCAGGAACATCAGATATACAGCTAAGTATATATCAGCTTTATCCATTAAATGGACTAGTTATAGTTACATCGAGCCAAGAGCTTGTTGACATGATAGTTCAAAAAGCTTTTAAGATGGCTGGGTTAATGCACATCAAGGTATATGGCCTAGTTGAGAACATGGCATACTTCATCTGCGACGAGTGCAATAAGAAGCACTATATCTTTGGCGAGCCAAAGGCAGCGGCACTAGCTGAGAAATTTGGCGTGAAAGATTGTGCGGCACTTGCTTTGAAACCAGAAAACACAAGACTTGTTGATTCAGGTCAAGCAGATTTGATAGAAGAAAAAGACTTAGACGGCATAGTAAAAGCACTGGAAGAATAATTTAGGCAAAAAATATAAGAGAAAAAATATTTATATACAAAATTTATAAAGAAATTTTTATTAAAACACATAGCAGAGTATGATTTTCGTACTCTGCTTTTATTTTTTGTGTAAGCGTCTATACACTTACTGTGCTTGCTATTAAAGTTATAAGCGTTAAGCGTATTATTTATAGTAAATAAAATTATACCATACTCAGAATATAATTACAGGAACTATTGACAAAAGTATAGGAATATGATAATCTATTATTAATAGAACGAGTGTCGGTCAATAGGTGGTGAGGTTTTGGCAAAGAGAAATGTAAAAGATCCTGAAGAAAGAAAACAGGAGCTTATAAATATAGCATCTAGACTTTTTGAAAAGGATGGATATGAGAAAGTTTCTGTACGAGATATTCTCGCAGAAGTTAACGGAGCGCCGGGAATGTTTTATTATTACTTCAAATCAAAAGAAGATATTTTCTTGGCGTGCATGGAAACATATTTTGAAGAAAAACTAAAAAATAAGTTGGATATACTTCAAAATAAGGAAATAGATTACGAAGAAAGAATAAAAATCTTAAGAGAACTTATAGTAAAAGATATCGGTCAGTTTACGACAAAATATAATTTTTCAAAAGAGAATTCAATTACGGATAACTCTTACAGGCTATGGGAATTGATTCATTACATTGGAAAATTTATAGATGTCTATTCAGAGTTTATAATTGAAGGAATTGAAAATAAAAAAATAGAAAATAATATTGGAATAAATAGAGAAAATGTGAGAAGTTTCGCAGCTTTTATTTTATACGGAGCTGTTGGAACAATATATAATGACTATATAATTAATGGAGAAAACAAAACAAATTCAAGTGAAGCCTTTGGAATAATAAGCGAACTATTTCAGAGACCTCAGTAGAGAAAAATAAAATATAAGCATTTTACAAGGGAAACATCAACGGTGTTTTCCTTGTATTAGTTTTAAGGCAAATGAACGAACTCGTTCGGTAAGGAGGTATGTTTTAGATGAAAAAGAAGAAATC
>CABTZF010000035.1 GCA_902489255.1 uncultured Peptoniphilus sp.
ACTAAATGCGTATAAGTGCAATTTTTTTCATAAAAATATCTGCTGAAGATTTTACTCCCCAACAGATATTATAGAGCCAATAAAAATAAACTCAGGTAAAAAGCTTGGCAGGATAAATATTTTGTCAAGTTTTATTTTTTTAGCCTTGATTGACAAAATAAAAGAAGGGATATATCATAAATATCGGATATTTTTCAAATATAAAAAAACGGACTGATAAAATGATTGATTACAGAAGAGAAAATATGGCGGAATCTTTTCGCCTGGCAATTTTATTAACCCTAACGGGAGGCTTTCAAGATGCTTATTCTTACTTTGCAAGAGGAGGCGTTTTTGCAAATGCTCAGACCGGAAATGTGGTTCTTTTGGCTAAAGAAATAGTAATGGGAGATATGGCGGGCACAAAAAAATATTTGATACCTATAGGAGCCTTTTTTGTGGGGGTTATTCTTGCAGTTTTTATTGAAGAAAAGTTAGCCGACAGATTCAAGTTTAATTGGAGACAGTTGATCTTGGCTCTGCAAATATCTATTGTAATATTTTGTGGATTTATGCCTGAGAAATATAATAATATAGTAAATGCTCTCTTATCCATGTCCTGCTCCATGCAGATAACAGCCTTTAAAAAAATTAAGGGGCTTTCAACAAATACTGCCATGTGTGTGGGCAATATCAGAAATGCCAGTGATCATTTGGCAAGATTTATTTTCTTAAAAGAAAAAAATTTCCTTAAAAATTCTCTCCATTATTTTGCAATAATATTTGTATTTGCAATTGGTGCCGCCTTCGGCTATATATGTGTAGGCAAATATGCCTTAAAGGGAATTTGGGGAGCATTAATTTCTTTAATTTCAGCCTTAATTTTATTTTTTGTGGAAATCAAAGAAGAAAATAGGAAAACTAATAATAATTAAAATTTAATATCTTATCTATAAATTTATTTGGAGCTTTCCTATAAAACATATAATAATTTTTGAAGGAATTCAAATTTAAAATTTTACCATATTCATTAACGATAAACATTAAAAACTTCTAAAACGGGAGTTCTTTTTTTATCCATAAATCAAACAAACAAATAGAAAAAAATAATAAAAAACATTGACAAACAAAACAAATGTTTTAAAATATTATTAAACAGATGTTTATTTATGGAGGAAAATTAATGGATATATTGCATGTGGATATGAACAGTTTTTATGTTTCTTGCGAATTGATAGATAGACCGGATTTAAAAAATCAGGCGGTGGCAGTTGGGGGCGATGAAAAATTAAGACACGGAATAATTCTTGCCAAGACACCCAAGGCTAAACAATTCGGAGTCTTAACCGGGGAACCCATATGGCAGGCCAAGAAAAAATGCCCTAATTTGACAATACTTCCACCAAATTATGAAAAATACATAAGAATATCTAAAGCGGCACAAAAAATTTATTATTCTTACACAAATCAAGTTGAACCTTACGGTATGGATGAATGTTTTTTAGATGTAACAGGTTCCTTTAAACTTTTTGGCAAAGCAGAAGAAATAGGCTATCAGATAAAAGAGAGAATAAAGAGGGAATTGAAGCTTACAGTTTCAGTAGGAGTAAGTTTTAATAAAGTATTTGCAAAACTTGCCAGCGACATGAGAAAACCCGACTACCTTACATCTATAAATAAAGATAATTTTAAGAAGATTGTTTATCCTCTTAAAGTTTCCGACATGATAATGATAGGTCAAAAGACTACAGATAAATTAAATAAAATAAATATAAAAACTCTGGGGGATTTAGCAAATTCAGATCCTGAAATTCTCAGGAAATTATTGGGTATAAATGGTCTTAGGATATATAATTGGGCAAATGGTTGGGACAATTCCAAAGTTAGGGATTACTATGAAACAATTCCTATAAAAAGTTTGGGTAGATCCATAACTTGCAAGAGTGATCTTTTGACTTTTGAGGAACTTAGAGCTGTGGTTCAAAAATTGTCTGAAGATTTGTCAAAAAGACTTATTGAAAATAATTATTTGGCAAGGGGAATTAGTATTGGTTATAGAAAAAATAGCCTGCTCTATGAAAGCTATGATACACTTTTGGCATATCCAAGCAACTCAACTTTAGAAATTTCAGCCAAGGTCATGGAAGTTGTTAAAAATAAATTTTCATTTGTTAATGGTGAAAAAATAAGGGCTGTTTATATTAGAGCCATAAAACTTGTAGAGAACAGGGATTCAGTTCAGGTGGATATGTTTAATGATATAGAAAAGCACTTTAAATATATTAATTTGGAAAAAGCCGTTTATAAAATCAGAGAAAAATATGGCAGAGATTCTATAAGTTATGGAAATTTATTAGGAGATTTAAAAATGCCAAGTGACGGGAGAGAACTTGTAACCATGCCCAGTTCATTTTTGGCATAAACATAGGAGTGATTTTATGATAAATATGAAAAAAGATGAAAATATTAGAAAAGAAAATTTGAGAGAAATTTATTTAGCCGGAGGGTGTTTCTGGGGAGTTGAAGCTTATTTTAAAAAACTTCCCGGAGCGGTTTATACAGAAGTGGGATATGCTAACGGCAAGATTAAAGATACAGACTATAACAAGTTAAAAGAAACCGACCATGCAGAAACTTTAAGGCTTGTTTATGATATTTCTAAAATATCCCTGGAAGAAATTTTACTTCATTATTTTAGAATCATTGATCCCAAGGCTGTAAATAAACAAGGACCTGATGAGGGTCGTCAATACAGGAGTGGAATATTTACCATAGATGAGGAGTCAAAAAAAATTGTTGCCAAGCTTATGACTTATGAAAGGAAAAAATTGGGAGAGCTTGCAGTAGTAAGTGAAGACCTTAGAAATTTTGTAAAAGCTGAAGCCTACCATCAAAATTATTTGGATAAAAATATTTTCGGTTATTGCCACATAGATCTTTCCCTGGTACAAAAGCCCATAATAGGAGAAGATTTTGAAATTTTAACAAAAAGTCAGGCTGAAAAAGAACTGGATAAAAAATCTTTAGAGGTAATTTATAATGCAGCTACGGAAAGGCCGGGAGAAAGTCCGTTAAATAATGAAAATAGAAGGGGAATTTATGTTGATAAATTAAGCGGTAAGCCCCTATTTATATCAGACAATAAATTTGATGCCGGATGCGGCTGGCCGTCTTTTACTAAACCCATAACTACAGATGCCCTTTTGGAAAAAGAAGACAAAAGCCACGAAATGCTTAGAACTGAAGTCCTGTCAAAAGATTCAAAAGCTCATTTGGGTCATGTTTTTAGTGATGGTCCCATAAATAAGGGAGGACTCAGGTACTGCATAAATGGGGCAAGTTTAAAATTTATTCCCTATGAAGAAATGAAGGGGAAATATGAAGTTTATAAAATTTTCTTAACCTAGGATACTTTGAAAATAAAAAAAATTCTGCTAAAATGTTTATTGTTGGTTCGCAAAATCCCAACTAAAAAAACTAAGGAGGACAATTAAATATGAAAGTTGAAAATCTTGCAAAAAATGCAATTTTAATTTCCATTTACATTTTAGCAGTAAATATTAATCCCATAGGATTTATGGCTATTCAATTCAGAATAGCTGAAGCCCTATCGGCAGTTCCATTTTTTAACCGCAAATTTGTTCCGGCTCTAATTATAGGAGGAGCTTTGGCAAATTTATATTCACCGATCGGTCTTATTGATATGGCAGTTGGCGGAGCTTGTGCAGCTATAACCTATACTTTCAGCAAATTTATCAAAAATAACTATATAAATTCCTTAATATTTGCCCTTTGCTCAGGAATCTTGGTAGCATTGGAATTATTTTATACAGCAGGTGCACCCTACCTTCTCACAGTATTAACAGTTGGCTTTCCAACTTTACTGATAATTTCATTGGCAGTTTATATAATTGACCATACAAAATTAAAAAATATTATTGAAAAAGCATAAGTTATATCTTTTTAGGGTCCTATATTATAGGGCCTGTTTTTTATATTCATTTGGACTTAGGCCCTCATACTTTTTAAAAGTAGTGGAAAAGTGAGATTGAGAAGAAAAACCGCAGGCATAAGAAATAAATTCAAAAGTTTTTTTATCTTCTTCAATCAAAGCCTTGGCTTTATTAATCCTTTGCAAATTAACATATTCACAAAAAGTATAGCCTGTCTTAATCTTAAAAAGATGGCATAAATAATTTCTTGAAATATGTAATTTACTTGCAACAGAAGCTAGGGTAATTTTTTCCCAATAGTTTTTATTAATATATTCAAGAGCCCTTTCTATTAAAATATGGTCATTTTCCCTTAAAGCAATTGTAAATTTGTTTGCGTAACCCATAAGCATTTTTTTGCCAATGACATAAAGGTCGGAAGGGTTTTGTTCATCGATAATTACCTTATTAATATTTAGAGCATAGCTTTCCAAATCTTTATTATATTGGACCAAAAAATATGTATATAAAAAAATATTAAGCCTAGACAGATATGTTTTTAATTCAACAGAGGAATCCTTAAAATCTTTAACATTGGAAGCATAAATATCCAAGGCGGAATTTAAGGAATTAGATTTTAAATTTTTTGCTAAATTCAAGTGATTTATCATTTTAAACTCCTTTTACAAGATATTATATTAATTTTTTATAATTTATTAACCGTGAATATATTATAATAGATTTGTAATTGATAGTCAATATCACAAATAAAAAAGGAGGATAAAAATGAATAGAGTAAATGTAATCTATTGGTCAGGTACAGGCCATACAGAATCAATGGCAAAGGCGATTGTAAAAGGAGCTGAAAGTGCAGGGGCAGAAGTTAAGTTAATCCCTGTAGGAGAAGCTAGCGAAGAAGACGTAAAAGAAGTAGAAAAAATTGCCTTCGGTTGTCCTGCAATGGGTGCGGAAGAATTGGAAGAAAAGGAAATGAGACCCTTTATGGATAAGGTTAACAGCCTTTTGTCCGGCAAAAAACTTATCCTATTCGGATCATATGAATGGGCTGAAGGAGAATGGATGAGATTGTGGCAGGAAGAAATTGAAGCGACCGGTGCCAAATTAATAGAGGATGGCTTTGCAGCCTATGATGATCCAGATGAAGATGCCCTTGAAGAATGTGAAGCCTTGGGCAAAGAATTGGCAAAAGCTTAAAAACTAAATGTATAAAGAAATACTTGTAGATTTTTACAGGCATATTGGAAATTTTAATAATTTTGAATATCTGCTTGCTATTATAAGATCTCAAATTGCCCCAACTTCAAAAAACTTGAAGTTGGGGACAATGTTAAATTTAAAAAATGGAAAAAGACCATTAAAAGACTATTATTTTATATATAAAGATTTTTTGCCTCAGAAGCTAGACGTGGATTTTTTTGAATTATCTTTAAGTCAAGATAATGTCCTTGTATATTTTTATAATAGTAAGAGACTTATGAGAAAACTTAAAGAAGAAAAAATACAAAAATTTTTAAATTCCTTAGGTTATGAAAAATGCAGGACACAAAAAGATTACTTACAAAAATTAAAAGAGAGATTTACAAGAACTTGTCCTGATGAAATAGGAATATTTTTGGGTTATCCTTTAAAAGATGTTATAGATTTTAAAAATAAAGATAAAAAATCATGCAAGTGCGTAGGATATTGGAAATGTTTTAACAATGCAGAAAATTCTAAAAAAGCCTTTGAAAGATATGATAAGGTAAAATATGAAGAAATTGAAAAAATAGTGAGCTCTATTTAATAATAGTAGTTCGCTATTTTTTTATAAATTAAGAAAATAGTAGAATCTGAGGACTGTCCTTTTGAAATTAGGATCCTCTTTTACAATCTAAGGACTGTCCTTAAAAATCACAAACTCACTGAAATTTTTTATGAGGACTGTCATTTTTAAGTATGAAATAGTTTGTGTATAAATGGTAATGAGTAGAACAGGCAAATCTATTCTACTCATTACTTTTAAAAATATTAGAGATTTCTGATAAAATCTTTTTCCAAAATTACTTTTCCATTTTTAATAAATATCAGGGGCATTCTTGAACTCAAATGATTTATATAAGACAGTTCCACATCTCCGGAAAAATTGCAAAAATCAAAAGCTTCTACAATTTGATCATGATCTTTTCCTATTATTACTGCGATATCATCTATTTTGCATTCAACACCTGTAGCATCTACCATCATTTGGTCCATACAAATATTACCAATTTGAGGACATTTATGACCATTTATAAGAACATAGAATTTGCCTGACATAATTCTCGGAATGAAGTCGCCATAGCCTAAAGGAAGAGTTACGACTTTTGTATCCTTTGTAGCTATAAAATTTTGCCCATAGCTTACTCCTTCACCTTTTTTAATTATTTTTACATTTGCAATCATGGCAAAAATTTCCACGTCTTTTTTTAAGGGCAAATCTTTTTTGATACAAAAGCCCTTGTAGATTCCATGCATAATTGCTCCAGGTCTAACCATATCAAGATCATAATCTCTGTATTTTAAAATAGAGGCTGAATTTGCAATATGTTTAAGGCCAAGGTTTATTCCATTAGCTTCTAATTCTTTAGTAAAATTTATAAATTTATTAAATTGGTCATGGGTAAATTTTTCATCAGTATCAGCAACTGCAAAGTGAGAAAATATCCCGTCAATTTTTATATTTGATAATTTAGAAATATCAATAATTTCTTTGAGTGATTTTTCACTGGGGACAAAGCCAACCCTATTCATTCCTGTGTCAACTGAAAGATGAATTTTTCCGATTTTATTCTTATTTTTGCAAATTTCGTTGAAAGCACTGGCATTATCATAGGTATAAATATTGGGCATAATATTATAATTACAAAGCTCATCAAGTAAATAATTGGGTGTATAGCCTAAAATTAAAATTTTAATATCTTTAAAATGTTTCCTCAAGGATATGGCCTCAGATAGGGTTGCAACTCCAAAATATTCAATTCCAAAATCAATGGCAACCTGAGTAAGCTCTAGTGCTCCGGACCTATAGCCGTCACTTTTGACAATGCACATTATCTTTGTGCCTTTTTTGATTGTGGATTTAATAAATTGTAAGTTGTTAAGAAAGTTATCTAAATTAACTTCAATCCACGCACCTCTATTTGAACTTCTATACATATTCTTCCCCCTTTTTTTAGTATTATAACATATATAACTCCTTAAAATTCACAAAAAGTTTATACAATTATTGTGAGCACAAAAAGTAAAAATTAATTGAAAGGATAAGAAAATATGCTCTAGAAAGAGAAATTTATTAAAAATTAACATATTTTATACAAAAATTATAAAATTTGCGACTATTGTTATAATCTTAAATTAAAGACTTTATATTCATAAAAAACAAACCCAAGAAAATCTTGGGTTTATACAACTTATTATGTCAAAATATCTTAAATTATTATTTAATTTGGCTCTATAATATCTGTTGGGGAGTAAAATCTTCAGCAGATATTTTTATGAAAAAAA
>CABTZF010000036.1 GCA_902489255.1 uncultured Peptoniphilus sp.
AAAACAGCTTAAAAGTATCTAGTTTAATAAAAATAAATACTTTTAAGCTATACTATACATTTTGTTTGTATGATGTCTGGGTGGCTAACTTATTATTGCAATTTATAATAATATTTTTTATTTCTTTTGAGAGGATTTATGCCTAAGAGCATAAGTCCTCATTTTTTGAAATAAGAAAGGGGAAAATGGATTCTTATTTCAGAAAACGATGATTATTTGAAATAAGTAAGCAAAAATACAATCCTTATTTCAGAAACTATTGACTTTTTGAAATAAGAAGTGTATAATGTAATCACTATTTCAAATTGGAGCTGATTATATGATGAGTAAAGAAAGAGCAGGTAAATTAATTAAAAATCTTTCTGGAGCTAGTGAGTACTATTCATTTAGACCAAGTCCACTACCACCAGATCCTGCTATTGCAATTGACAATGAGCTTAACAATTTAATAATAGAAGCGCATAAGATGCTTGCTATCTTGGACGATAGGGCAGAGAAAATCCCTGATATGAATTTATTTATATCTATGTACGTGAAAAAGGAAGCACTTCTTTCGTCGCAAATAGAAGGCACACAGGCGACGCTTGAGGACATATTTGAAGTGAATCGTGACGAGAGCATTAACGAGGACGTTGAAGAAGTGGTTAACTATGTAAAGGCGGCGAACTATGCTATAGATAGATTAAACACCTTGCCACTATGCAATAGACTGCTTTTGGAGACGCATGCGATTTTGCTTTCGGGCGTAAGAGGCAATGAGAAAAATCCAGGCGAGTTTAGACGCAGCCAAAATTGGATTGGCTCAAAGAACTCAAATATCACTAATGCAAGGTATATACCGCCAAATATTGATGATATGAAGGAAGCTTTGTCAGATTTAGAAAAGTTTATCAATGACGATGGACCATACGATGCGCTGATAAGCGCGGCGCTTGTGCATTATCAGTTTGAGAGCATACATCCATTCTTAGATGGCAATGGCAGGATAGGCAGGTTACTTATAGTTTTATATCTACTATATAAGGGCACTATTAAGACGCCAGCTTTGTATCTATCGTATTATTTAAAGGAACATAGAATTGAGTACTATGATAGGATGACGGCGGTTCGAGATAGCGGCAACTATGAGCAATGGATTAAATTTTTTGTGAGCGGTGTATATATCTCATCAAAATCAGCAATAGAGAGCGCGGATAAGCTTATTGAGCTTAAAAATTCTGATGAAGATAAAATAAATAGCCTAAACATAAGTGATAGAAGAAAGATAAATATAATGAAGCTTTATAGACATCTCCTAGCAAAACCTATAATTGATATAAAGGGTGCAGCAGAAGAGCTTGAGCTTGCCTACAATACTGTAAAATCAATTGTTGATGCGCTTATGAACCTAGATATACTTAAGCAAGATAATGATCAAGAAAGAAATAAGGTTTTTTCGTATGAAGCTTACTTAGCTGTATTAAGAGAAGGAACAGAGATAATTTTATAGATAAAAAATTAACGCCTCGATAATGAGGCGTTTTTATCTGTGAGTAACTATTTAATTATTATTTAATTATCCCAAGAATTCTTTTTCCTAAATTTGCCCAAGAATATTCATGCAAATCTCTTGAAATTTCTTCTGTAAATAAATTATCATCTAGTCTTGCTATTTGCTTTTCTATATTTGCCGCAAGTCTCTCAACGTAGGCGTGAATGTCCTCTGTATATGGCTTATCAACGTCGCGTATACGAGGAAGCTTTGTAAACTCTATTATTCCGCTCGATACAAGTTTTTCACCAAGCAATTGTCTTAGCCCATCTATCTCTGAAGCGACTACTAATTTGTGGCAGGCAAGTGCCTCTATCGCAACTAAACCAAGGGCTTCAAAGTATGACGGCAAGATGAATATATCTGAGCGTCTTAAATCTTTTGCCATAAGCAATTGATTTTCAGCGTCTCTTATATATAAATTTTTGGAGTAATTTGCCTCCATCATCATCTTTTCTTTATCTTCATCTGATGCGTTTCCTATGATGTGCATCTCAACATTGTCATGATTTTTTTCTAAATATGGAAGTGTCGCTGCTAGGGCAAAAATGCCTTTTGATTCAACGATTTTGCCAGCGAACATGAGTCTTATCTTGCCATCATTTTTATGATTTTTATTAGGGTAGAAGACTTTGTCGTTATAAGCGCCGCCAACTAAGTGAATTTTTTCTTTAGCTATGCCAAGTATTTCTTCGATTTGCTCGTGCTCAGCTGGTGTTACGGTCAAAACTTGATCAAGGCCATTAAGATGAGTAAGCCTATTTAAAAATCTTTCGTGCTGCATAATTTGTCTCATATCAGTTCCGTGACTGATTCCAACGACTTTCACATCGTCAAAGATTTCACGAACTAGGTCTGTCAAAAACATTAGGTGGTGAGAGATAACTAAGTCTGGCTTGAATTCATTTTTCACTTTAACAAGTCTCTTGCGAAAGGCTTCTAGCATTGTATCTATCTCATCTTCACTCATCTCGCTGTATACAGTCGACCTATATGGCATTATGTCGCTCATACCGCATATGTGGAAAGGCACTTCATCCGTGTCATATAAAACTTCTACTGCCATGTCCGCGTCTACATTTATCAAGTCTCTGTGCTTTTCCTCAGCGCCGTAAACGGCAGCATTCTCTACGCCTGCGGCCTTGAAAGCCGATATTAAATTTGCAAAGTAAACGCCGCTACCAGTTTTAGCGGGAAGCTGTGTCAAGACGTGTAGTACTCTCATCTATGTCCTCCATTTCATATTTAAGCTTTCTAAAGCAATTGTAACAAAAAGCTAATAATTTATCAATACATATAAAATATTATAATAAAATTGCCTATACCAATAAGATAATTCAATATTAATTTTATCTAAGTGACGTGTCACTATGCTTTACAATATAATCAACAATTTTTTCTAAATACTCTTTGTCAATAGCATCAAAATTACTATATTCATAAGAGTCTATATCCAAAACGCCAACGCCGCGAGTCATATTATATATAGGAACGACAATTTCACTTTTACTCATAGCATCACAAGCGATGTGACCAGCAAAGCTATTAACATCGTCAACGATTTGAGTTTTCTTACTTGAGTAAGAAGTACCGCAGACGCCTTTGCCAAGCATTATCCTGTTACAAGCGGGTTTGCCTTGGAAGGGACCAAGCACAAGATTAGTTCCGTCATATAGGTAAAAGCCCGACCATGATACGCCATCAATCAAGTGATATATAATGGCAGCAGTATTCGCAAGGTTCGCTATAAAATTCGTCTCCTCTTGAAATTGACGCCTAATCATCTCGATGGCAAGCTTGTATTTATCTTCTTTACTTAATTTATTTGCTCTACTTATGTCAATCATTTAATCACCTCAAGAGAATATTAACATATTTTATATATTTTGTAAATTAAATTTTATATAAAAATACCCTCTTATCTCCATATTTGGATTAAGGGGGTACTTACATTTACTTTTTACTAATATATGATGATTTACAATCTAATAACTTCGTCAAATTTATTTAGAGTGTTCTCATCATTAGTATGTGTTATAACTATAACTATCTTATTACTTATTTTAAATATTAAATCAAAAATTATTTTACTTGTTTCTCTATCTAAGTTTGATGTTGGTTCATCAAAAATAAGGACATCATAATCTTTTACTAGAAATCTAAGTATATCTATCCTTTGTTTTTCACCAGTAGAAACTAAGTTTCTGCTTCCATCTTCAATGTTTTTATTTAAAAACTCTTCAGTAAATTTTAGTTGATCATATAAGTCTTGTTGAATATTTAAGTTTCTATACAGTTCAATATTATCTTTTATAGTTCCATCCACATAGAAATCATTTCTTTGTATATAAGCAATTTTATTGAATAGACTTTCTGTATCAATCTTATTAATGTTTGTTTCGTTTATTAAAACTTCTCCACTGTATGAATTGGAAGAGTAATACTTCATAATTAGTTTTACTAATGTTGACTTACCTCTACCGGACTCGCCAACTATAGCATACTTTTTATTGCTTTCGAAATTAACATTGTAATTGTCAAATATATGCTTATCTTTAAAATCCATGCTTAAGTTTTTAATGGCTATGCTATTAACATTATCATTTAACATTATGCCAAGGCTTTCTTCATTATCTGTACTCATTATATCTTCAAAGTTTTTAACGATATCTTTAACTGTACCCATTAGATTTTTGTTCTGAGCAAATTCTTGGACTGGACTAAAAACTCCATTCAATAAGTTTATAGAAGATATTAAGAGACCTACTGTTAAATCTCCACGCAATACAAACCAAATACCTATTGACATACAGGCAAGTTGAGCAAAGAAGCTGAAAAATATTCCCAAAGTATTTGCAAAACGAGAGGCAAACATGTACTCTAGTCTTACATTTTCGAAATCATTATCTTTTTTCTTGAAGATATTTTGAAAAATATTAAATAGATTAAGTAGCTTTATTTGCTCAAATCCTGATAAATTATTATTTATAAGCTTTAGATTATCTGCATTTCTTTCTGAAAACTTAACAGTTTTCTTTGCCATAATTACACCAGGTAGCTGTGATAAAATAATTGTTACTAAAGTAACTGCTACAAAAGAAAGACCAAGTTTCCAATTAATAAAAAATATAGTACCTACACTTACAATTGCACTTATAATGTTTGAAACAATATCGCACTTTGGTCCTAAGTAGTTATCATTATAAAAATCAATGTTTTTAGTTAGATTATTCAAATAATACTCATTGGATACACTCATATAGTCTGATATTTCCTTCTTTCCTATTGAGTTGTATAGATGCATTTTTAGATCTTTTATTACATCAGATGCGTATTTACTTTTAACATAACTAAAGATACTAGAAAGAACAAACCATAGAAAAATAATAAGAATACAAGATAAAATTTTATCTTTAAGTGAGCTATTTTTATTAACAACTACGTCAATAACTTTGCCGAGTCTTATGGCAAATACAGAAAATAAAAATGATGTTAAAATACTTAATATTATTGTTAGTAAATATTTAAAGCTATGTTTTTTTAGAATTCGATTCATATATATCACTCCTTTAATAAATTATATCATTTTAGGGGGGGATTACAATAAAATTTTTATATTATTTTAATATTTTTTTGTTTTGGGTAATAGTAAGAAAAGGAGGAGATATTATGTTATACTCAATTATAGTTGGAGCCCTATCAGGCTGGATAGCTTCATTAATTATGAAAGTTGATAAACAAATGGGCTGGATCAAGAACATCCTTGCTGGTATCATAGGCGGCGGCATAGGTAAGTGGATTGCAAAACTTGCTGGCTTCGAAGCAAAGGGCGGCATGATTAACGACATCATAGTTGGTATTGTTGGCGCAGTTGTACTGATCTGGCTAGTTAATATGTTTTTTGGAAGAAGAAGATAAATATTTAATTAGATGAAGAAACTCTTGGGCACTTGCTCAAGAGTTTTTTTTCTATATATAATGCGAAGTGACATTTAATAAATATAAAAAGTAAGTGCATATATTGTTTTTGAAAAAAAATGTGCTATAATGTATCTATCATAATTAGTATTAATTATAACATTATATATAATAGGAGGCAATTATGAAATTTAAAAACAAAATTTTGGGAAAAATAAAAAAATCAACCATAATAGAACTTATTTTTTCACTATTATATACTATGTGTATAGCGTTAATACCATATGTTCAAAAAGAATTGTTTAACGGTATAGGTAATAATACTAAAGGTTTATTAATAAACTTGGGATTTACATACTTGGCATTAATATTAGGTAGTGCTATATTTCAATTTATATCACAATACAATGAATGGAAGAGGGATAAGGAATTCGTTAAGTATACGAAGGACGTTATTTTTAAGTCGATTTTTGGAAGGCCTAACTACATCTTTAAAGAAAAAAGCGTTGGTGAGTATTTAACTATAACAAATAATAATGTCGAAATCATAGAAGATGAATATTTATCAACATATGTCGATATAATTAAATCTATTGTACAGTTACTTATATATACAGTTTCCTTAGTTGTTTTTGTGGACTATAGGATAGCCATTGCTATTATTTTAGCATCGCTTATAAGTGTAATAGTACCTAAAATAACTGCTAAGAAATTAGCAGAAAAAAGAAAATTTTATCAAGATAGCTTTGGTAATTATACAGACATTTTAAATGACTTTTACTTGGGACATATGGGCCTAGATGAAGCATCAAAACATGGAATAAGAAAATATCATTATCAAAGATTATCTGAAACAGAAGATCAAAAATTAGCATTTGGTAAATTTAAAACTTTTGTTAATATTGTTAACGGATTTGTTATGGATTTGGTTAGTCTTACAGCTTTTATAATGGTGGGCTATTTACTTATTAGGGGCGAAATTACCATAGGAGCAGGGGTTGCAACATTTGCTTATATTGAAAGTTTTATTTATCCTATTAAGTATATTTTAAATGATATAAATGCAATAAACTCTTGCAAGGAAATCGTTAGAGAAGCAAAAGAAATAGGAAATGAATATTTAAATAATGAAAAAGAAGATAGCTGTGTATTGCCTGAGTATAATGAAATATCTTCTTTGAAATTAGAAAATTTAGAATATGCAATAAATGATTTTTATTTAGGTCCAGTAAATATTGAATTTAAATCAGGAAATAAATATCTAATAATAGGTGAAAGCGGTAGTGGCAAGTCAACACTACTAAAGACAATCGTTGGACAAATTGATCGCGATAGAGGGGACATATATATCAATAATGAAAGCATAAGTAATAGTTTGTCTGAATTTGCTTCAGAAAAAGTTTTTTATATCACTATAAATTGCAATAATAAGT
>CABTZF010000037.1 GCA_902489255.1 uncultured Peptoniphilus sp.
ATGGCAACAAATGTATTTGCTTCATCAGCAAATAATAACTCAAAAGTCAGCCCTAAAGAATGGCAAGAATGGTTTAATGGTCTAAGTAAAGAGGAACAATTAAGTGTAAACTATGAGCCAAGTCAAGTTTTAAAAGCACTTAGTGCTAATGAAGTTTCAAAAGTTAATATTGACGACAAATATGAAACAAAAACCTTTTTGACAGAACTACAGAACCTATATCCGACCATGGAAAAAAAGTCTATAAATCAATATATATCATCTTATATTGAGATTTTCAATATGTACAGGGGTATGTATCCAAATCTTTCAAATAAGGCTATCGCAGAAAAAGCAAAAGCGAATGTGTTGAATAAGATAGAGTATATGATTGATGATTCAAAGTATGAAGCTAAGGATATTATAATCCGCTCAGCTAAAGAACCTGATGGGTATGAAGCTATTGTCGACTATATAAATAAAAATATCAAGCCTAATTACTACGCTACTTTGGACACGACAGAAGAAAATATAAATATTCTAAAAAGACATATTAATAGTTTACCAAACGAAGTCAAAGAATCAGCATTGTTATATATTGAGGATATGGAATCAAGTGAAGAGATTTATGCAGTAGAGTGTAAAATAAATTATTTTGGAGAAGATATCCAAGCTTTTTATGTTAAAGATGAATTATTCATTAAATTAAGAGATTTTCTAGATTTTTTTGACATACAAAATGATAGTTTTGTAAAATATGATGGTAAATCTAATAGTGTGGTCCTAAATATTCAACCAGAGATCTTAAAGATACAAGATTCCATCAAAATAAAACCTGTAAAGCAAGATGGGAAAATAAAACTTTTTAAATCAAGTCATAAATTGATTGTTTCTTCAGAAGAAAATAAAGATAATGGGAAGAAACATGAAATTAAAGGAATGCAGATGTACTTGATTAATGGGGCTAACTATATGGCAATAAAAGAAATTAGTGAAATTTATAAAATTCCAATGAGTCAAAAGAGCGAATATATAACTCTAAACACGAATGAAATAAGTGAAATAAATGATAAAAAATTTATAATTGATAACAAGGCGATTAGGTATCAAGGTATAAACGTAGATGTAATTACAGATGAGGAGTTAAATACTGAATCTTTTATTTTAGTGGGTAAGTTGAAAGAAGATATATTAGATACAATCACAAAAAACATTACGAGTCAAGAACCAAAAGACCCGCTAAAAAACGCACCATATAAGAGAACAGTTATAGTAACAATAAAAGATGCTAAGAATGATGATATAATATTCACATTTATTCCAGAAAACAAAATCGGAGATAAATACTATGTATCATATGGAGTAGATCATGGTAAAACTAAATATAAAAATCTTAGTATTAATGTAGGAGAAAAGATATTAGATTTGCTAAATAGTTCTAAATAAAATCAATCGACCAATTAGCAAGAGAAGTTATTAGAGGAAATTGGGGAAATGGAGAAGAGAGGAAGAGGAGATTAACTCAAGCTGGATATGATAATTATGCAATTCAGAAAAGAGTGAACCAACTATTATAATATGGGAGTAAGAAGCCTGTGCCGATTTTGGTGCAGGCTATTTTCCCTTAAACTTCCAAGTCATAAGGAAATAATAAGATTTAAAATCATTCTTCTCTTTTATCTAGGATAAGCTTAAAGACTAAGATTTTTAAGCCTTATCTTCTTCACTCATTTAAGATAGTTAATGATGATTATGGTATCGACTTATCTATTGAGATAGACAAGGCAGTCAAGCGTGGAGAGAAACCAAGTGTAATAGCACAGATTAAAAAATACCAAGATCAACAAGAAAAATACGAAAAGAAAAAAAAGAAAATAAAAGATAATTATAGGAATGAGGAAAGGTGAGATGTTTTAATTTTATTAGGGAAATTTTAAGCACCATAGGGAGCTGATAGTGAAAAAACGCCTAAATACTGATATAATATTAAAATAAACAAAGAAAGTTTAAAGCAGCCAAGTAAATTATTTTCGAATAAATTATATAATGCACATGAATGGGGGGACTGACATGAAGCAGAAACTAAAATTTTTAGTTGATTACATAATATTAGTTTTATACTTAATTTGTATGTATATTTTATTGAAACTTTGTAAGTTTGGAGGAACATATTATTGGCTTAGAATTATGTTGCCTTTTGTGATTTTACTAATTATCTTACTATTAGTCAGATTAATATTAAGACATAGAGGGTATCGTGCAAGTTATTTTAAATTCCGTTTAGTTTTATTTATTGCTATAAGCCTAGTGTTTGGAGGGATGATAATACACACAGCAATTCCTTATAATGGGGCTTTATCTTGGAAAATTGATGATTTCTTAAATCATAAAAAGATAAAATTCATTCATAATAATATTTATGAAAATGGTATTGATGGATTGATAAACGATATAGGAGAAAAAAATTCTTTACCAGAAAAAATTTATGTATCAGATGATTTCTATATTGAGTTTACAGAGGATGGAACAATTACGAATATAGAAACAATGTTATATGGAGAAAATGATAAGGTACAGTTGAAAGGTTTTTTAATTACCTATGACTATAAGAAAGATAGTAAAATAAATGTATGGCTTAATGAAGGGGAAGGTCTTAGTATTAATTCGGATAAGTTATTAAATCCTTTTTTCGCAATTCTTAAGCAATCCGATTACAGAAAACAAGTTCATAATTGGGAGAATATAAAACAAAATCAAACATATTCTTTTTTATATTCAGGAAAAGAAAAAGTTAATTCAGAAAAAGGACTCTTTATATTAGATGGAGATGCAGATGGTGATGGAAAATATAATACAGGATTGACGCCTTCTATGTTATCAAGAGGAGGAGAATTTAGTGGGTATATGGCTTCTCTTTATATAAAAAACAATGAAGATATATCTTCATTTAAGTATCTAATGGAGCCACAATATATATCACCGGAAATACTTGAGAATGAACATAATAGCGAAATACTTGAAGATGCAAAGAGTTCAAGAAGATGGATTACAGATGAAAATAATGGTACGGTATATACCTTTGTTTTAGATGATAAAAAAATAGGATATAGACTTGTGGTTGTAGATGCTGCTGCCGGTTCAAGGTTCTATGCATTTGAAAAATCGATTGATAGTGGGGAAAATTGGAAAGTTATCAACAAAGATCCTTTTATGGATGAAACCGGATCAGCTGAAGGAATAATATTCTTTTCAAATGATTTTGGTTTTATTGGAATTCAGGGAGCATCTGGACAGTACTCTCAAATATATAGTACAAAAGATGGAGGTCTTACCTTTAGACAAGTTAATTTACCTATGGATAAGGTAAAAGATATACCCAAAGAAGGAAAAGAAATCGGACTAAAATTGGATGATTATAAGTATCTTTCTATGCCTGAAAGTAAGGGGAATAAATTATATATTACTGTTACATCAGGAGAGTATGAATCCAATGGAATTCAATTTTATTCTGAAGATGCTGGAGAAAGTTGGAATGTTTTAACGAAATAAAAAATTTGAACTTGAGAATGATTTAGGTAGAATAAATGAAAAACCTCTCCATCCGTATTCCGGATTAGAGTGAACCCACAAAGTTGGACCAAGAAATCCAAATAGAAGTGACGATATGATTGTTAGCTTTTATATAGACGCAATAGCGAATAATGAGAGTTTTAAAGAAATAATCTCTGAAGGAAGGGTAAAGTTCTTAGCTGATAGGGTTAAAGAAATATACTCTCTATAATTAAATGATACCAATAGAAAAAAGGTTGTAATTTTTCAAAATTATGACCTTTTATTTTTTATGCCTACATTTCTAACGCTATATTTCTCCTTACATATATTAGAGATTATAAACTTTACTCAAAACTACTCCCTTTGTCCTAAGGAATATAGGGGAAAGTAAAACAAGGTTAAAAATAGCCTTGATTTCTTTGCCTGTGATAAAGGAGGTGGAGCATTAGAGTAGAAAAGTTGGAAGGCAGAAAAGAAATTTTAAAAACTGAATATACAGAGAGAGATTTAAAGGCAGAGCTTAACTTTTATCTATCAGATAAGTTCATCCAGGATCTCTTTCTTTTAGATGAAATCAGTCTTGAAGAATATAGGAAAATTAGAAGAGAAAACATTAAAAAATTAAGACCTATTCTTTCAGATTTATTGCTATAAGACTTGATAAATACTCACTTGTACGGGAATATAGCACTAGCAGAAAGGAGGTTGAATGGATGAAAAAGATAACAAAAATATAAGCGAATCAAAAAGAAGAATCTACATTAAGATTTGCTGCCTATGCAAGAGTATCGACAGATGATGAGAAAAATGGAGTAATAGATTTACCACACCTTGCAGTTACGACTTTAAGTTATTATCAACTGACTATAAATCCAGGCTCATGGAATGGATGGGCGGGAGATTTAGTATCTGCATATTCTCTAGTAAGAAATTTCAAAAATAAATATAAAGATTGTAATTTAAATATTATTGCTAGAGCGTATATTGGTGGAGAATATGCGGAAAAAGATTTACCATACGAACCAATAAATGATAAAAATAGATGCAACTATACAGATTTATGTACTGATGGATATGCAATATTATTAGCATCCTATCTTAAAAAACACAACGGAAAACTAGATTCTGCATTTAGAGAAACTTTTATAAATAACAAAGGAAGACAATTTGCAGCAATATTGTCAGATATAGGGGCAAAAAAAGATGTAAGTGAAATAAAGAATAAGGTTACGAGTGTAGTAAATAAAGTATTAGTAAAATGGTTAACAATATTTGAAAATGAATTCACTGATAGTCCTGAAGAAGTAAAAGAAGCCTGTATTGAAACTTTTTCTAAGTGGCTTTATTTAAGTATATAGACTAAATTTTATATAAAAAAAATAATTGAGTACTAAATGCTTAGTACTCAATTATTCTAATAGCAGGTTTATTATAGTCTCTTCCTTTAAATGTTAATTTCACATGGTGATCATCAATCCAAGTAACAGAATATGCTGCATCATCAGAGGAGATTGCATCTCCTTCATCTTCTCCAAGCTCACATCCAGAATATATTAGTTTGAAAGAATCTGGATATTTTATATATATCTTACTATCTGAACCTCTAAGATCTGATCTGGTTTTTGATATCAATTTCACATTTGAAGGGGAGCTAGGTTTTAGTTCATAAGTAATTGGACGCAAAAGCATATAAATTATTATAGCAAATACTATCAAGATTTTAAATAAAGTTATTATTAATTTTTTAAATTTACTATTATTCATATTAGACAACCACTTTCTATATTTATAAAGTTTTAATTTACGTAAATAATAGCATAGATAGAAAATTATATCAAATTATACATGGAATCAGTGGTTTTACAATAGGTATTAGTAATGAAATTAGAGGTAAGTGGTTATTTTACAGCACAAAAGAACTTAATAATGATGGAACTTTAACCACTGCTTGCGAAGATGCAATTACTAAAATTACTAAAGATTCTCGCCTGAAAGTTGGAGGAGATAGGGTTAAAGATAGTATTACAGATATTGCTACATCAGTTAAGTCGGGGAATATTGCTTTGACATAAATTTTCCTCTTCCTAACCAAGTAGAATTTAATATTGAAGTAACGTCAAAAGACTTATTACCAATTTCTGAAGAATTAGATGAATATATTACTGTTATTGTAAAACATTTGATTACTTTTTACGATAATACTGTTAAGGAACACGTTATTTCCGAAGATGGACTTATATTTGGAGTAGCAGTTATAGGTGTTATAGCTATTTGCATTTTTTTCCCTGAGTCAATTCTAACTATACCAGAATTATTAGGGGAGTAGGTAAACTATCAGCAGTATAAATAATTTCAATTTTATTTGCTTATATGATACAATTTTAAAAAGACATATTAAATATTTTAAAGGAGTGTATAGTAAGTGAATACACCTGAGGAAAAAATTAAATTAAAAATTTTAATTGGTATCTTTGTTGTAATAATGCTATTGCTAGTTATTATAAGATTTACGACACTTTACGAAAATAAACCATCATTTATTCAAACAGAAGATAACCATCTATTGTCTTCTTATAGCTCAACATTTCATAAAATTGATGTTTATGAATATGGTGATAAAATTATAATAAACGCATATTCTGAAGGCAAATTAGACGAACCTAATCAACTAGTGGTAAAAATTGATGGTGAGATTTCAAAAGAGGATATACAAGTAGATTGGGAAACGGTTGGTGGGGTAATCGTTGAAGAGGGAAGTGAAAATGTCATTGCTGCAAATGTAAAGATTCAACAAGATGAGAAAGTGATTTTAGATGAAACTATAAGTTTGTTTGAAGAAGGTTGGAAGGCTTTAGATACTACAGTAAGTAAGTAGTTATTGATAGATTATATTTTTAAAAGCACATTTTATTATAAATTAATGTGATGAGAGATACGAGAAAGTTAATATCTGTCTTTATCGATTGTATAAATAATTTTACACATATAAAAACTCAATGGTAGAACTCTACCATTGAGTTTTTATATGTGACGAATTGTCAAATCAAATGCAACACCTATGGTAAGAAACCAAAAAGTTCTTCTTTAG
>CABTZF010000038.1 GCA_902489255.1 uncultured Peptoniphilus sp.
GTTCTTTCTTTTCTTCTTTTTACTATGTCTTGTTTTAATATCTTCTTTTCTTGATTTTTTAGTTGCCTTAATCTTTCTTCTGTATCGTCAATTTTATTTTTTATTTCTTTTGATTCTTTTCTGATTTGTTCTAATTTTTTCATATATAACTCCTTTCTTGTATTTAAAAAAACGACTAGATTTTTAATTTCTAATCGTCTTTTTCTAAATGTTATACATTTCTATATTACATTTTTGTTTTACGTTTTTTATATATCTTTCCATGTAATCCCAGTCTTAATTGTTATAACTTTTTGTTGATTTTTTTTATCATATTTTTCTCATAAAGATAAAAGATGTAGACTATTAGTAAATAAATACCAACAAAGATGGTGACGGAAATTACAATAGAGAAATCATAATTAAACCACTTTAGGTAAAGACCTGCAAAGATAAAATATATAAGCATTGCACAAAAGTGGATGCTTTGATTTAAATAGGTTGCCCTATTTTTATTTTTGAAAATTTCTCCCATTAGGACAGATACTAAACCAAAACGGTCAGTAAATATGCCAAAATTAGACTCACGAAAAAGAAGATTATAACTTTTGTGATCTGACTTTTTGCATTAAACCCAAAATTATCATATCCCTTAGCACCAACCGTCTGTGGATAAACTTTAGTTGGTAATTTTAACTTGGTAAGCATGAGATAATCAAAAAATATAATATCAAAAAGCTTATATCCTTCAAATAGTATTAAAAATCTAACAAAGGCTTGCTGAAAAGTTAAACTAAATTTTACTGTATCAACAATTGCCCAGACCAGAACGGCTCCAATTGCAACAAATCCAAGTATCATGATAAGTACGCCGATTATATTGACCCAAATCGGTTTATCTGGCAACTTACTCATCATAACTTTGATATCATCAGGTGCGCCGAAATACTTCGAGCCAAATTTCGGTATAATAAGTATAAAATTCACCATCATAATTGTTGCTGTTAAGCAGATGATGAATAACATACCAAGTGTTTTCATCAATTTAGTTTACCTCCTCTCTCAAGGTATAAATCATTGTGCAATTAAAATCTTATGTCTTTTGAAATATCATTTATGTTTCTATAATGATTTTCTATTTCTTCTTGCTTCTTTCTTTTTAATTGTTCTTCTCTTCTTCTAATTTGTTTTTCTTCTTCATTTGTTTTCTCTACACACAAAATCAAGGTATCTCTATGATATTGTTTTACCTCTTCGATTGTTGTTCCATCTAAAATAATTTTATCAGATTCAACTCTAGCTATTCCAGGTCTATGAATTGATGTAAATCTTGGTGGGCAATCCCAATTTCTTAAAAATAATTCAGACCATGTGTCAGTTGGTTTGCTAGATAATCTAAAAGGGACACTATACAAAGCAGAACCTCTTGTTCCATCATTTTTTGGCAAGGTAACTTCATTTGTTATAATGCCTACGATTTTTATATCCTCTCCCTCAATTGTTATCGGTTCATATTCATCAACATAATATGGTCTTATACCTACTTTAGGTTTCTTTTTAACTTTAAATATCGATGCAATAAGATCCTTATATGATTCTTCATTAAATGGATTACCTCTTAAATCTATTGCAAGTTTTCCGTCTAGGTAAGTAGGTAAAGCTGTATTGAAATCTCCTTGTCTAATGATTGGAATAAACTTCCTATCATTGTGATTATTGTAGAGTTCCGCAGATATTATATGACTTTCATAACCTACACCTTTTTCTCTATTATTAGCTTTCCTTTTATACTCTTCAGTGCATATTATAATTACATAATCACTATCTCTTATCGAGCTTTCCATAAATTTTGGAAGTCTATCCCCTGGACTTACATCATAACTATCTATTATAGCTTCAATACCATCTGATAATAATTTATCTGCTAAAGATTTAACCCAATCTGAGTGTTCTTTACTTTCCCATGAATATGATATAAATACTTTTGGAACGTTACTTTCTGTCATTCAACACCTCATTAAAATAAATCTTCTAGCCTTTTCCAATTTTCATTATTCATTTCTTCTGTGTAGTCTGTATTGTTAATATAGAGCCTTGTATCTTTATCTCTAACAAACCCCCAATTTATTTTACGCCTATCTGCATAGTCCTTAAAAGCATAGAATTTATTTTCGATCTGCTTATCAATGTTTTTACTTTTTCCTTTTGACTCTCCACCTTTAGTTTCAATTATCCATACTTCTCCATTTTTCTTTTTGATTATATAGTCTGGATAAAAAAGATATTCTTTGCTTAGATTATTACCGTAAATAACTGATAGATATTGTTGCCCTGTATCTCCGTTTTTATAGTACCAATCTACATCATCTCTACTTTCAAGATAGTTTTCTAAGAGTTGTTCTGAAGTTGATCTAAATTGAGATGTTGTCATAGAAGTGTTGTATTCTTTATAAGCATTTTTCTCATACTCGACTACTTCTGTTTCATACGGAAGATACTTATAAAAATCTTCTAAAGGCAATTTCCATTTTTCAGTCTTCTTATCCAAGATTTGTATTTGTCTTGCATTAGAAATTGCAGCTAAATCTAAAAAGTCATCTCTAAGTTTATAGGCATTATTAATCATAAAAGCGTACCATTCACGATTTGAAAGGTTAAGTAACTTTTTGCTTGATGGTATATTTTTATGGAAAAGATGTTGAAGAATTGCCCTCATTTTGTTAGATGGCACACCAGTAACTTTTTTAATCATATCAACTGCGTGCAAACAATCAATTCCATGGTCGTGAGTTGATACTTCATAGGCTATCTCCCTATTTTCGCCTTGTTTTTCATCAACTATATCTTTGAGTTTTATAAATTTACCAGTCCTAAAGGTAGATATAACTTTTGTTCCCATTATAAAACCATAAGACTCTAATAATTTTTCATTGTCCTTTTTAATATTGGTTAGTTTATATTTATCTTTGAAATAGTCATAAGCTCTATCTCGAACTAATACTTCATCTACAAACTGATAGTCTTTATTTCTATATTCTTTTACAAGTTCAAAATCTTTGCACTTATCTTTTAAAAATAACCTTTTAACTTCATAGGCATTTCCACCTTGTATAACAGATTCTTTATACTTTTCATCGAATGTATATAGGAAGCAAAAATCTAATAGGTCGTTGTCATAGTGCCTTGCTCTTGGCATTCTCCTTATGCGTCCTATTGTTTGCGTTTCAAAGGTTTCTGTCATATTTTCACGAAGTTTTACAAGTATCTTTGCTCTTGGGCAATCCCAACCAGTTGATATGGCTTGTTTCATAATCAAGAAGTTTGATTTTGAGTCTTCATCTGTAACATCAAGGGTATTTATTTTCTCATCACTTAACCATTTAGCAAGCATTTTATTTTTATAAGTGTAACCCATATTTGTTAGATGTTCTTCTACAAAATTAACTAAGGACTCACTCATATCTGGAAATTGTATAATGACTAGAGGATTAATTTTCTCACCTATTTTCTCATACTCGGCTTTGATTTCTTTCCTCTTTTCGTCAGCTTTTTGTATTAGATAAATGGTTTCACTTTCAAGGTCGTCCATTTCGTCTGCTTCAATACCAGGATTGATGTAAAGTGCCTTTGTTATAAGACCAGAATTTATTACCTCTTCTTCTGGTATTTCATAGAATTCTGCCATCGGATTTTTGACAGTTGTTGCCGATACTCGTATTTCTCTATCAGAATTAAGGGCATACAAAATATCATCTGCTTTTGAGGTGTTATTCAAATGCTCCTCGTCAATAATTGTGATAAAAGAAAGTTGTTCCCTATGTGCTTCTGCAATTCTTTCAAAAAGATTTTTCTTTTCACTATCTTTAAGTGCATTATTCTTTTTATTGGTTATCATTTCCCAGTTTATAAAATAGGTATATCCACCCTTGAAACCTTGAAGTAAGGCATCATGTATATTAGCAGATTTTGCATGAGGAATATATTCGTCCATTTTTTCCTTTGACTGTTCCTCTAAATCTCCCTTGCCTGGAGTAAGCCAGATAAATACCTTATTAGGGGCCTGCCATAGAAGATAATCATAGATATAAGAAAGTAGAATTATTGTTTTGCCAGACCCAGTCGGACTTTTCACAATGATTTTTCTTTTCGCATTTGGATCTGTTGTTTTATCCAAAAGATAGTTTTTGGCGTCTGTTTGAAAATCAAATAAATCTAACATCATAATTCGTTCACCTCTCTTAATTCTTCTGTGAAATAATAATCTGGGATAGTAACAACTTCAAGCTTCCTTTCCTCGATACTATCCTTGATTTCATTAGTTAGTAATATGAATGACGGGATATATAAAACACCACTTTCTTTCATTTCAGAAAGTGCTATATTTAAATCTTCATCAGACAAAATGATTCTTCTACTATTCCCATCAATCTCACACATATTTTCAAGCTCTACCATTTCTTTGATATAGTCAAGAAGCTTAGAAGATAAAATCTCCTCATCTTCTGAAAGTTTTGGTATAAATTCTGTTTTATAGTATTTAAGGTTGTGAGGAAGTTCTTCTTGGATATTCTTCATTCTTTGATAAGTGATTTTTTCGCAAATATTGTTTTCATTGTTAGTGCAAAGAATATATTTCCTATTTCCACCATCTTCTTTATTAAGCTGCATAACTGCATGTCCCGTAGTCCCACTGCCTGCGAAATAGTCTAAAATAACGGCGTCATTATACTTATACATTTTTATTATTCTATTTAATAGAGAAAGAGGTTTTTTCCCATTTGAAAATTTCACACTACCCTCTTTAGAAAGATTATTTAATTCAATGCCATCCCAATAAGTTCCCTCAATATCTTTTTTAAATACTCCATCATTATTGCTAACTCCTACATCGGCGAACCACGCAATTAAACGAAGCTTTTGACCTTTATAGAACTGTTCATATAACCTACCTTTATTTCTTCCGCTTATTGGGATATATTCTATGCTATATAAAGACTCCCTATCAAGATTATCTTCTCCTATATAATCAACTACTCTTTTTCGTATAGAGCTTTGTGGCATTGCTGTCATATGAATTTGATTAAAATATTTTTTATAAACTTCTCTTACAGATATATTATCTTTTTTAGCTATTTGATTTACGCTCATGAATATAGGATTTAGTCTTTTGTAGATTTTAATCTCATCTCCTGCTCCGTCAACAGTAGATCCAATATATTTTTTTGTACCTGGATTCACTAACACAGATGTATATTTCCAGCTAATATCATTTTCCTTGTAATAATCTAAAAGTTCTTCAATTTCTGTCAATTTATATACTGTATTAAATTCAGGTAAAAATTTTATATCTTTGGAATATATCAATAAATATTCTAAGTTCTTTTTCAATTTGAGGTCTTGACCTCCACCACTTGCACCTGCAGCATTCTTTGTTTTTACTGAAACTAGATTAATAAAATTATCTTCTCCAAAAATTTCATCTAAAATAATTTTAAATTGTGATAGTTCATCATCTCCAATCGAGCAAAAAATAACACCTTCATTTGACAATAATTTCCTAGCAATCCTTAATCTTTCATTCATAAATGATAGCCATTTTGAATGTCTATATCCATCGTCAGAACCAATGTAATTATCATCATAAATAAAATCTTTATTTCCAGTATTGTAAGGTGGATCAATATAGATAACATCAACTTTACCTTTGTGAGTCTTTTCTAATAATTTAAGGGAATGTAGATTATCCCCCTCTAAAAGAAAATTAAAATCTGCATTTTTATCGGCTACTATTTTTTTGTCTTCTACCTCTCTAAACACTGGTATGTTATGAACGAGTTGTTTGTCTACTTCTTCTTCGTGTTCTTCCCATACTAATCCATATTTTTTCTCAGTTAAGGCTGTTTCAATCTTGCTAAGTGCAATCCTAATTTCATCATCTGTGTGAATTTCTTTTAGATGATTTAGGTATTCAATCATTTCAGCTCTTCTGATTTGTGATAGGTTGCTCAATTTTATTCCACCTCATTTCTATGAATTTCTATAACATCTTCAATTCTGCAATCCAATGCCAAGCAAATCTTTTCTAGTGACTCTAAGTTCACATAAGAGTTTTTGCTCATTCTAGAAACTATGTTACTTGTTATGTTTGCAGCTCTTTTTAAGTCTTCTTTGTTCATTTCTCTTTCTACCAATAAGTGCCATAATGGTTTATAAGAAA
>CABTZF010000039.1 GCA_902489255.1 uncultured Peptoniphilus sp.
AGAGACTCGAGCTAACGAGCCTCCCCAATATTTGACATAGAGCCATAATAAATAGTGCTGATGATTTTCGCCAACACTATTTATTATAGAACCTGTTAATATAATAAGGTAATTTACCAATTCAAATTTTCATTAATTAAGGCTTTCTTATTAATAAATCAGATTTATTAAAATAAATTTAACTTTTAAATAATAAAATGGACTTAAAGTAACAAAGACTCTAGTCCATTTTTAAAAATATTAACCATTAACTGAGGCTTGATAATTTGCTTCTATTGACTCATCCAAAATTTTTGTAAATTCTTCTTCTGATTGATCTACATTTAAGCCTTCTGTCAGTGCTCTTGAATAAGATGCTATAACATCTTTATTTTTTGATAATTTCTTATTTGCATCTTCTCTTGAATATCCGCCGGATAAGGCAACAACCCTTACCGTATTTTCATAATTATATAAATCATGATATAAATTTTCTTTTTCAGGTAGGGTCAATTTAAACATTACATAAGTGTTTTTTTCAAGCTTTTCAAGTTCGTCTATTAATTCTTTTTTGAGTATTTCTTCAATCTTTTCCTTATCCTTTGAATGAATATCTACTTCAGGTTCTATAATCGGAACAAACCCTGCTTTTGAAATTTCCTTTGCATAGTCAAATTGTTGTTTAACAATTTTTTTAATGCTTTCTTCATTTAATTCCTTAATTACTGATCTCATCTTTGTTCCAAAGATATTTCTTTCTTTAGCATTTTCAAGAAGCTCTTTTAAATTTTTAAAGGGTTTCATAAGTTGAACTCCATCTTTAAGCTCTGCTAATCCTTCATCAACTTTTAAAATTGGCACTATTCTTTTTTTATTCCATAAATAATCGGCAGTATAAAGGTCATCAACCTTAGAATTCATTGTAACTTTAAATAAGATGGCTCCCAAAATTCTTTCTGCCGTAAATGCTTTATTAGTTATAATTCTTTTTCTCATTTGGTGCACAAGGTCAAACATTTCTTCGTCATTTTTATAGGCATCTTCATTTATTCCATAATTTTTAAGTGCCTTTGGAGTTGAGCCTCCGCTTTGGTCCAGGGCTGCAATAAAACCCTTACCATTTTTCATTCTTTCTAATTGTTCCCTATTCATAAATACCTCCAATATAATGTTTATTATATAATAAGAAAACCTATAAAACAAATATCCGGGGCTTAATATTTATAAGTTTTTGCCTTATAATAAAAGATACTTGGAGGTATTTATGAATTATTATGCTGTTAGATGTGGGAGGAATCCAGGTATTTATACAAATTGGGATGAATGTCTAAAAGAAGTAAGAGGCTTTAAGGGGGCAATTTATAAAAAATTTTCAAATTTGAAGGATGCTGAAAATTTTTTAAATACTGATGCTTATTCTTTTAATGATGAAGAAAAAATTAACGTTAAAGACTATGAATTTATTGCCTATGTTGACGGATCATTTAGAAATAGTGATAATTCATTTTCTTACGGGGTATATATTTTCAATAAAATAGAAAATTATTCTTTTTCCAAAAGATTTTACAAAGAAGATGCTACAATGAGAAATGTTTCCGGTGAAATTAAAGGAGCGATGAAAGCAATGGAATTTGCTTTATATAAAAATAAAAAAAATCTTTATCTACATTATGACTACGAAGGTATAAGGGCCTGGCCTCAAGGTAATTGGAAAACTACTAAAGAGGGTACTGAGGCTTATAAGAAATATTATGATTCTATTAAAGATAAGCTGCAAGTCATTTTTATTAAAGTAAAGGCTCACAGTGGAGTTGAATATAATGAACTTGTTGATAAGTTGGCAAAGGAGGCAAAATGAGAAAATCTTGGGATGAATATTTTATGGAAATAACGCAAATTGTAGCTGAAAGATCAACATGTGACAGAGCTTTGGTCGGTTGTGTTCTTGTTAATTCTGACCACAGAATTGTTTCCACAGGTTATAATGGTACGGCTTCCGGCAATCCCCATTGCATTGATGTTGGCCACAGAATGCGTGATGGTCATTGTATAGCAACCATTCATGCTGAAATGAATGCACTTTTATATTGTGCAAAAGAAGGTATTTCTGTTAAGGGAGCCAAATGTTATGTAACTCATTTTCCTTGCCTAAATTGTACAAAGGCTTTAATCCAAGCAGGAATTACAGCTATTTATTATCATGAGGCTTATAGGTTGGATGATTACGCCTTGGAAATTTTGGAAAAAAATAATATCAGTCTTAAAAAAATATAGGAGAATTTATTAATTATGAAAGAATTTATTAAAGATTTTAAAAATTTTATTGCCAGGGGTAATGTTATTGATATGGCTGTCGGTGTAATAATAGGCGGTGCTTTTTCAAGCATTATCACATCTCTTGTTGATAATATTATTATGCCCTTAATAGGACTTATTATTGGAGGCATAAACTTTTCAACGCTCGCTTTTACTGTTGGAGGAGCGGAAGTTCAATATGGTATGTTCATTCAAAATTTAGTAAACTTTTTAATAATTGCCTTTGTGATTTTTTTAATTATTAGACAAATTGGAAAATTAAATACTAATAAGGGAAAAGAAGAAGCTGAAAAACCCACTATAAAAAAATGCCCTTACTGCCTCTCTGATATACCCTTAGAAGCTACCAAATGTCCACACTGTACATCTAACTTGGATAAATAATATGGATAAGTACGGTCTTGTTTTAGAGGGCGGAGGTGCCAGGGGAGCTTATCAAGTGGGAGCTTACCTTGCCCTTGTAGAAATGGGTTTTAAATTTAGTGCCATAGTAGGGACCTCCATTGGAGCCATAAATGCTGCTATGTTTGTTTCCGGAGAAGCTTATGATTGTTTAAAAGCGTGGAGATCTTTGGACTTGGAATTTTTTAATAAAAATATAGAAATTTCCAACAAAAACTTTGAAAATTTAGATTTTCTAGATCTTATTAAAAAAAAGGCTAATGAAATTACAAAAAAAATAACTGATATAGGAATTTCTCCTCAGCCATTATTTGACCTGGTGGACAAGCTTATCAATGAAGACAAAATTCGTAAAAGTCAAATGAATTTTGGCCTATGTACTGTTAATATAAGTGACTTAAAAAGTGAAGAACTTTTTGCCGATGAAATTCCTAAGGGACAACTTAAAAATTATATTATAGCATCTGCTTATCTTCCTATATTCAAGTTAAGACCCCTTAATGGTAAATATTATTTAGATGGGGGATTTCATTCACAAGCACCAATTGATATGATTTTAAAAAAAGGTCTTAATCCAATAGTCATTAGATTGAAAAATACTCCCTCAAGAGATGATTTGTCAAAGGCAAAATATATAATCAGTCCAAGACACAGCTTAGGCAACATAATGGATTTTGATCCTGATAAGAGCGATAATCTCATAAGACTTGGTTATTTTGATGCCTATAAAATAATAAAGGGTTTAAAGGGATATGATTATTATATAAATGAAATTCAGGAAGAAAATTCTTTGAAGTATATATATATACTTTTAAAAAATTCTTTAAAAGAAAATGACAATTTGGTAATGAGATATATTGTTGAAAATTTAATACCAAAATTAGCTGAAGATTTTAATGTGAAAGAAAATTATAATTATAGCGATATCCTTTATCTGCTTTTGGAAAGAGAGGCTAAGAAAAAATATATTGATCGCCTGAAAATATATGATGTAGATGAACTTGTAGGAGAAATTATCAATGGATAAAGAGCTTTTTATAATAAAAGAAAAATTAAAAAATAAAAAGCCCACAGCTATTGGTGTTAAATCTGCATATTCAATTTTCATACCCTTGATTAAAAAAAAAGGTAAAATTCACCTGCTTTTTGAAAAAAGATCCATGAATCTTAGAAATCAACCGGGGGAAATTTCTTTTCCCGGAGGCAAAATTGAAAAAGGTGAAAGTCCAAGAGATGCTGCTATTCGAGAAACTTGTGAAGAGCTGTTAATTAAGAAAACGGACCTAACTATTATATCTAAGGGAGATTTTCTGGTAAATCCTAACCTTGCAATCATTTATTCCTTTATAGGAACTATAAATTTAGATTTTGATTCTATAAAAGCTTCTAAAGATGAAGTTGAAAGTATCTTTACTGTTCCTCTTGAATTTTTTATAAATAATAAAGCAAAAACCTATAAAATGAAAGTTGATGTAAAAAGAGATGAATCCTTTCCTTATGATTTGATTCCCGGCGGGAAAAATTATAATTGGAGAAGAGGTTTGGAAGAAGTTAATTTTTATATTTATGAAAATCATGTAATTTGGGGATTTACTGCAAAAATGGTCAGGCAGTTTATAGAAAATGTTTTTTAATATTTGTAACAATATTGTAATATAAAAAATGAAAGCCGTATTTTTAGGGATTAAGGCCTTCATTTTTTATATTTTTTTAATTTTTTAGGAAAATTAATCCTCTCAAACCCCGTAATCATCAAAGGTTACAAAATAGTTACAAAACCCTTGACAAATATTAATACTTTATTTATACTAATAGTGCGAAAAGTTACAAATTAGTAACAATTAATAATTTTTCGATTATTGGAGGTTTATTAATTGAATAAGTACAAAAGAAGAAAAAGCTATTTTACTATCATGACTATAGCAATATTTCTCCTTTCTATTATTACAATGGGTTTTTCAACAGTCCTTGGTAAGGATGTTGTTATAAATAAAAATGGAGAAGTTAAAAAAGTTTTTACTTATACTAATACTGTTGGAGCTTTACTAGATCAGGAAGGAATTGTTTTAGGAGAAAAAGAAGAAGTAACTCCTGCTCTTAGCGAAGAATTAAGTGACGGTATGGAAATAAGTATTCAAAAAATTCAATCCTATGAAATAAGATTAGGAAATAAAACTATGAATGTTGAGGCCAAGGGTGCTTCCGTTGAAGAAGTTTTAAATAATTTAGATATTAAAATTGGTAAGCTTGATATTATTAAGCCATCTCTTAATACTGCAACGGATACCGCTGCTAAGAGCTTTAAAATTTCAATAGATAGAGTTAAGGAAGAAATAAAAACAGAGCAAGTTGAAATTGATTTTGAAATAATTACTAAAGAAAATGATAGTTTAGATGCAGATGAAAAAAACATAATAACCCAGGGCAAAAAAGGTTTAAGAGAAGATACTATAAAAACTACTTATACCAATAATCAAATCACAAGTGAAGAGGTTATTTCATCTAAGCAAGTACAAGATCCAATAAATCAAGTTGAAGAAATTGGAAAGAAAAATGGTGTAGTTGCCGAAAAAACAAATAAAAGAATTAACGGTTCAAAGGTAAAAGCCCTTTATACAATGGAAGCAACAGCTTATGATCCAAGTGCCGGTTCCGTAACAGCTATAGGGACTAATGTAAGAGTTGGAATAGTTGCTGTAGATCCAAGTATAATTCCCTTAGGTTCCAAACTTTATATAGAATCTGTGGATTCTTATCCAAATTATGGCTATGCAATTGCTGAAGATACCGGCGGTGATATAAAGGGAAATAGAATAGATTTATTTTATAACGACAATTCTACCGCAAATGATTTCGGAAGACGTACTGTAAAAGTTTATGTTTTAGACAAATAATATTTTTAATTTTTTAATAAAAGAATTCTCTATTATTAGATTACATCTAAAAAATAGAGATTTTTTTATTTTAATAATAAAGTCATCATAAAAAACTATTATAAGCACTCATTTACCTCAACTTATATTTTTAAAGTTTATAAAAAATAGGCTCTATAATATCTGTTGGGGAGTAAAATCTTCAGC
>CABTZF010000040.1 GCA_902489255.1 uncultured Peptoniphilus sp.
CTATATTTACCAATGACCTTGCTATCATTTATCTTTACTTTTTTTATTTCTTCTAATAATTTCTCTCCAGCTTCTTTCTTATCTAGAATTTTATTTTCTCCAAGACTGATTGAAGTGAACTTGCTATCTCCTTCTCCTAATTTTTCAACACTTGCAATATCTTCTTTAACTGCTTGTATTTCCATTTCAGTTTTTAAAGTACTTTGAGGATATATTTTATTAACCTTATCTTCAAGCTTATATTTATTAGACTTATAGTTTGCTTCTAACATTTTTAGTTTTGTAACTTCGTTATCTAAGTCCATCTTTTCTTTAATTAGAGGATTGCCAGTAGCTAAAGCCTTAATTTCTGAATAAGATAGGCTTGCTTCATCAACATCTTCTGCAACTCTTACTGGAGTTTTTGAAGTCATAATTTGAGAAATAAATTTTTGCTTATTCTCTATTGTCTGGTCGAGTAGGTCAGGGATATTACTATCCCTTTCCCCTCTAAGAACCGTGCATGAGAGTTTCCCCTCACACGGCTCAAGTTTTTATAAGCCCTAATTAAAGAGCCAGAGTGTTTTCTTCATCATTTATATGCAATTTTCTATGACACCAAGGGTGTACTAAAGTTTTAAGGGTAATGTTATTTTGAATTGTTTGATGTACTCTAAAGTCTGTATCAATAGTTATTTTCTCTCAACAAACAGGGCATATTCCATTTTGCGTTTTATACAGTCTATTTATAACTGTACGTCCTTTAAGTTCGTTTCGTATTTTTAACTCTTCTCTTTCTTCAAAGTATATTTGCCAATTTTCATCAAATGGATTTGCTTCAGCTTGTATCTTGGTAAATCTTTTAATATCAGTATCTGTAGCATATTTAAGACGAAGATAGTATTTCTCGCCATTTTCCATTCTGTCACCAGTTGCTACACTGAAAGTCCAGATTCTATTTCCAATGGTATGGAAGTATTTCTTAGCTATCCATTTTCTACCTTTCTTTGGGTGTCTACGAACGCACCAGGTCCACAAGCTTTTATATATTTCATAATCAAGTTTTTCAAAGGCTTTAGATGAAACATTATATTTCTGATAGTTTACCCAACCTATAATGATTGGATTTAGTTTTCTAATCAATATTTCTTGTTTCATTGACGGATTATCTTTTATGATTCGTCTGATTTTATCGACAATAGCCTTGAAGTTCTTATCAGATGGTTTTGTAAGCAACTTATCTTTATACATCCTAATATTAACTCCAAGAAAATCAAAACCGTCATTTATGTGTGTTATGAGTGTCTTTTCCTCTGATAATTCTAAACCTCTTTCAGCCAAGAATTTTACAATGATTGGCTTTACACCATTTTCAAGCAATTCTGCACTTTCCCCTGTAACGATGAAATCATCTGCATATCTAGCAAAGTTAACCTTTGGGAAATATGTTTTCTTATTTACTGTTCTTCTATGGTATTTCTCTTTGATTGCTTTTTCTAAACCATCTAATACCATATTGGAAATAATAGGTGATATTGGCGAGCCTTGGGGACTTCCTGTTTCTGTTGGAAATAGTTTTTGTTTTTCTATATATCCACACTCAAGCCAGAGTTTTAATAATTTCTTGTTCATCGGGATATTATTTAATATCCATTCATGACTTATATTATCAAAACAACCTTTTATATCTCCCTCAAGTACCCATTTTGCAGATTTCTTTTTATTAAGTGATGTAAAACACTGCTCGATAGCATCTTGTGTACATCTTTTTGCCCTAAATCCATAAGAATTAGGGTCAGCAGTAGTTTCTGCTATGGGTTCAAGTGCAAATTTATATAGGGTTTGCATTGCTCTATCTGTCATTGTAGGAATGCTGAGAGGTCTTTTCTTCCCATTTTTCTTTGGTATATACACTCTTTTAAGAGGCTTAGGTTTATATCCTCTTAAATTTAACTTTTCTATTGCCTTATACTTTGCCTGTGGTGTTAGCCATAATTCGCCATCTACACCACTTGTTTTCTTGCCTTGATTTTCAGTTACCCTCTTAATAGCCAAGGCTTTTGCATAAAATGAAGTTGTGAGTAAATGTTGTAAAGATTTTACCTTTCCGTATTTACTCATTTTCCACGCTTTCACAATACGCATTTGTAGTTTTTTAACATAGCTTTCTGCTAGAGAAAAATCTATACTTTCCCAGTCTTTAGCTCTGTTAGTAGTAGCACACATTTTACTGTTCATTTGCTTTCTCCTTTCAAAAATTCTACAAGTTCTCTTGTGAATAAAAACCAAATGGAAGTCTGCACTCTTTCAAGTTAGGGCAAATTTTGAACCCCTATCCATCTCATTGCAAGATGGCATTCGCTTTTTCCATTCTCCTTTACCTGCACCATTATCAGCATTTCTTACGATTTGCCTTGCCTTATGGCAATAGTACAGGCTTACCATGTTTCACTTAATTAACATTGATAACTTAGGCTCTACCTCTCTGCCGGTAGTCTTTTTGTCCGTGTAATCTCACTATGGAAAGGATTATCCGACTACACACCATTTTGGTTCAGGCTTATCAGCAACTTTAGCCTGTTCGCCTTAACGACATTTATCAGTAGTTCACATATGTTAGCCATATTATCAAGCCTCGCTCCCTAACCACCTTGTTGCTGGCAGTTTCGGCATTTCCTCACGGTTTTACCTCAATTAGGGCTACTTTAATATCGGCTTACCACACCTAAGTGCAGTCGATACTCGGCTCAACTAACGGAATAGTTGGTTTGGTCATCACGCCAAACAGTTAAATTAAGCGACTTCATGTCGCACCCATAAATAAGAATCAAAGGTATTTTCCGTTACATATCTAAAGATATTTACCTTATCATTTTCATTACCTTGACGAACAATTCTACCACTTCTTTGCTCTAGGTCAGTTGAACTGTCCTAAGTGGTCAATCTAATTTCCCTATAAATTTATAGTGTATTTCTACTTTCTGTTTTATTTCTCCGTCAACTTCTTCCTTGTCATACACATATATCTTGTCTATAACTTGATTAAGAATATAACGATTTAACTCTTTTATCTTTGCAAACTTGCTTATATTCTCTACAAACTGCTCACAGTTTTCCTCTGTATCTGCTATTGCCTTTATTTCTTCTTCAAGCAAGTCTATTTCTTCAATTAGTTCTTCTTGCTGCTTTGATAGTTTTTCATTCATAAGATTGAAGTTACGCTCTGATATACTTTCACTCAGCCTATCTTCATAGAGTTTTTCAAAGGCTTTATCCAAATCATTCAGCTTATTTTTATAAAGACTTAACTTTTCTGTTTTGTCTTTTCTTTCATCAACCTTATCTTTGTCTATCTTCTCAGCAATTTTCATAACAAAATTTTCTCTGCTTGATAGTGCCATTTGCCCATGATACTGTATATCTTCAAGTACAACATTATATAAATCTCTTGCGTTTATCCTGTGTGATGTACAAGCCTTTACTCCATACTTTTTATAACCTGAACAGGAGAAATGCACAAAATCTATTGTATCTTTTTTATTCAGTCTATAATCTGTCTTTGGCGTCAAGGCATAATTACAATCAGGGCATTTAACTAAACCTTTGAAGATATTATCATAGGTTATACCGCTTTTATTTGTATTCTTTCTTTTATCAAGCATATTCTGTACTTGTGTCCATACTTCCTCACTTACAATGCCCTCATGAGTATCTTTTACAACAATTCTATCTTCTTTGGGGACATATAGCCTTTTTCTATTCTTGAATGAAAGAGTAGGTCTTTTGTTTCTTTCCATATTTCCACAATAGACAGGGTCTCTTAAAATGCTAAGAACCATTCTATGTGTCCATTTGTACTTATTTTCTTCTGTCAGTCCATACAGCTTATCTGCATTTTCTAAAAAGGAGCTTGGTCTTGGTATTTTCCTTTTCATCATTTCCTGACTTATTAGTTGTGTACCTTTCCCCTCTAAACAAAGCTCATAGACAAGCTCTATGATGGGTTTTACCCTTTCATCTATAATTAACCTATGCTTGTCATCAGGATCTTTCTTAAAGCCGAATGGGGCTTTTGAGCCAATATATGTTCCCTCTTTCATTCTACTTTTCAAGGCACTTTTTACTTTCTTTGAAGTATCTTTGGCATACATTTCATTTAAGATATTCTTAAATGGCATTATATCAAACTCATAGGAATTTATGGTATCTATCCCGTCAGTGATTGCGATATACCTTACATTTTTTTGTGGAAAATACATCTCAATATATGCACCACTTTCAAGATAGTTTCTTCCAAGTCTTGATAAATCTTTTGTGATAACACAGTTTATCTTTCCGTTTTCTATATCGGTTATCATCTTTTTGAATGCCGGTCTTTCAAAGTTTGTCCCTGAATAGCCATCATCAACATAATAATCATATACGGCTATATTATTTTGTTCTGCATACTGTTTTAGCATTGCTTTTTGTGAGTATATACTCATGCTTTCATTTGTACTACCATCATCTTTTGACAATCTGCAATACAAAGCTGCGATATATTTTTTAGTCCTGTTCAAATTTACGCTCCTTTCTTTTAACAGGACTATCTCAATATGATTATTATATCAAAACACTCCTGCATGTTCAACCATTCATCACGCTTGCGTTTGCTTTTCTTCTTTTGTATTTTCTAAATTTTTCATGGCTATATGTTCAATTACTCCCTCAAACACTTCTCCAATAGGTTTTTCACCTACATAAACCCTTTTAATTTCAAATTTTATTTTCTTGTTTTTCTTCTTTTTTTCATTATTCATCTACATCCGTCCTTTCCTGTAAAATAAAAAGACGATTAGATTTTTTACTCTCTAACCGCCTCTACTCATCTATTAAGTTTTGTGCTTTCTTCAGCTTTTCTTTGCTTTGTATTTTTCTTCTATCAAGTCCCGTTACCCTAAGAGGTAAACACATCTCTATTATCCTTGAATAAATCCTGCCAAGCATTATATCTTCCTGTTCTTTTTCTATATCCTTAAAGTTAAGGTTTGTCGTTATAATGGTCGGTCTTGCTTTTAAGTATCTTGCATTGATTACATTGTAAATCTGCTCTAAGGCATACTCTGTATTTCTTTCTATCCCAAAATCATCAAGTATTAAGAGGGTAGAGCTTGTTATCTGCTCAATATACTCATTTCTATCAAGGTTAAAGCCACCTTTTTGTAAGTCGTTTAGTATCTGTGCAAAGTTTCTCATCTTAACCGTATAGGAATATTCTGTAATTATGGCATTGGCAATGCTACACGCTATATATGTCTTACCACTTCCTACATTTCCATATAAAAGCAAGCCTACATTGTCCTTTCTCATTTCTTCAAAATGCTTTACATAGTTTTTAGCTTTCTTGATGATGTCCTTGTCGGTATCTTCATCAACATTTTCAAAAGTATAGGCTATTTGATTTTTGGATATAAAGCAGTGTTGTCTTAACCTATCTTGTTTTAACAGTTTTTCTCTTTGTTTTTCTTGTTCCTGTCTATCTCTAACACATTTACAAGCTGTTCTAATAATCATAGGCTTATCTAACATTGGAATTGGCTTTCCGTCTATTCTTTCATTACAAGTCTTACAATA
>CABTZF010000041.1 GCA_902489255.1 uncultured Peptoniphilus sp.
ATCACTCAAGTGTAGATTAGTTAAATCTGTATTTGGGTGATTTTTATTTTCCGTAAGGCAAAGCAAATAGTCGGTAGAAACATTATAAAACTGTGCAAGTGTAACTAAATTACCATGATTGATTTCTTTATAGTCATCATTTTCATAGTTACCTAAAGCAGATTTTGAAATACCTGTTAGCTTAGCTAATTCCTCTAAATTCAAATTATGAGCAACTCTTAAATCTTTTAAGCGTTCCTGTAAGGTTATTTTACACTTCATGACAGATAACCTCCTTAATACAAAATATTCTTAATAAATATTATATCATACTAAGTCCACAATCGTGGAAAAATGGGAGCGAAAACGGATATTCCAAGATTTAGGACATACGGGAAGAATAGCAAAAATACAATATCATACAGACATAAAGAAAATTGTTCTTTTACAATTGAATGAGCGGTCTGTAAGGATATGTATCTATGGGGAAGTAGGCGATGACTTTATATGTAGTAGAAAAGAGCCCGTCAAGTAGAACGAAACGTCGCTGTGAGATTCAGGGGCAGGAACTATATCAGGTGTAACCGACAAAAATTAGAATCAGATAACAAAAACTATTGACAAATAAAAATAATTATGGTATCATTGTCTTAACCAAAAAGAAAGGTTTAAAAACAAGAGTGAAAAATAGGATTAAGGAGTTGAGAAAACCATTGGGTTTATCTCAACATAGATTAGGAAAAAGGTCAGGAGTAACAAGAATAACAATAAATAGGATAGAAACAGAAAATACAGTGCCTACATTAAAGGTGGCAAATGATATTGCAAATACTTTGGGTGTGTGTATATATCAAGTATTTGATTTAGATGGCACAGGACGTTATAAATGTTTAAATTGTAATTGTGATAATAATTAGCAAATTTCATTGCTAATTTATGTTATATCTTAAAATAAAGGGAGGTTTAAGTATGAGTAATTATATGAATCCTCAAAGGTATAGAAACGGAGATTGATTAGTTTTTGAGTTGATTTGGTAATTTGAAAAAAGTTGTATTTAAAATTAGGAGGATTATTATGAAACTTAAAAATAAAATTATCAGCAGTTTATTATTATCGAGTGTTTTAATTACTCCAATTGCGGCGTATGCAGCTAGTGAGAGTCTTGATGGTGGAAGTGGTTCTTGGTATGGTGGAATAGATAATCATGTTTTATATTCCAAAGTATGGGATCATAAAGCGGATGGAAGAAGATATCATGCAACTGTTTGGGTAAAGGATGATAATGGAGACAGAGATGAAGTGACAGGAACAACTAATGGTATTGATGCAGATGGTGAAGTAATAGTTACCAAAAGTGCATCTTATGATCACTTTTTTACTCCTAATAAGGCTGGTTATAAGGATTACGCTGTTATAACAAATCGTAGTATGGATTATAATGAAATGAGTACTGCACCTACTCCTGTTGAACTTGAAGTTGATTTGTGGGATGAGTTACAATAGTATTGAATTGTAATAACATGGGGAGTGAGAATTCTCACTCCCTTATTTTTATTATTGATGGTGATTAGTATGAAAAAATTATTTACATTGACCGGTGTTTTTGCAGGAATATACTTAGTATTTTTATTTATACTTTTTTCAAGTTCTCTGATTTTCCCTAATACTCAGGGACAGTTGTATGACTGTACGTTAGAAAAAACAATTACTGCAAAAGAATTAAGTGACATATCGAACAAATATAAAATTACAACATTTACAACTGAATATAAAAACACTAGTTTTTTTGAAAAAGACATAACCTTTAATTTTTTTAATAATTCAGATGTCAACAATATTAGATATGGATTGCAAAAAAAAATAATTAGAGCTAATAAAATCCTGTACGAAGAAAATTCAAATGAGGAACTAAAAATACAAAGATTTTGGGCTATAAATAATAATGAAGCTAATTTTAAATTATTTTCTGAAGATTTAAAAGAATATGTTTTACAAAAAGAGGAATTTGAAAGTCATAGAATGAATTTCTCGATTGTTTTTGCGGAAAAAAATATAGAGTTTTTTATATGTGTAATAATGTTTTTGATTTTTTGCGTAAGCATATATTATATATTGCGAAGCAAAGAAATTGCCATATTGAAATTAAATGGATATAATATTTTTGTTATCTCCATGAAGATTTTAGCAAAAGCAGTGCAACAGATTACGATAGGGTATACCATAATAGGATTGGCTTTTATTGTTTATTTAAATTTGCTTGACGGTACTCTGATTGGTGATTTTTTAAGACTTTATATGTATATATTTATATGCTTATTTGTGGCAATGTTAGTTATATGCATAATCGGTGCGGTCTTTATTAAAATATTAAAAATAATACCTGCCTTAAAAAACAATAAAAACAATAAAATTCTTATTATTTTAGTAGTGGCGTTTAAGGTGGCTATAACGGGTATATTTATATTTTCTGCTACTCACTTATGTAATGACTATTTAGACTATAAATTAACCACTGAGGGTTATGAAAGTATAGAAAGTAAAAATTTCAATTATATAAAAACATCAAAAACACCAGACGGAAATCTAATGGAAAATATATTGATTGCTATGGAAAAGAGCAACTTAGAAGATATTTATGATTATTCTAATCCAAGCTATAGTTTAAATGGACATGAGGTATTTAATAACATTAAAAAAAGAGAAGAGATGATTACGAATCCACCTGTGATTAGAATGTCTCATAATATGCTAAAATATGTAAAGATATATTCAGAGGATAATTCTGTTATTGATGTAAACTCTTTTGATAATAGAAAAACAATCATATTACTACCTAATAACTTGAGAAATAGAGCAAACGAAATACTAAAAAAATACGATGATATATCAAATTCAAAAGTTATATATATAAAAGACAAACAAGAACATTTTAATTTTTTAAGACCTAACGAAAAAGTTTATAATGCTATTTATTTATTGAAACCTATAGAAAGAAGTATTTATTTTAATAATGGTAGAGTTGTTTTTGGTAAAGAATCAACAGTTAAAATGGAAAAATATTTACTGAAAATAGGTGCAGATAAAGGAACGGTACAACTTATTAACTTGGAGTCTGAACACAAAAAAATGTTAGATTATATGCAGTTAAAGTTGATAGATAATATTCAGTTGTTTTTTATAAATACATTATCGTTTTTCTTAGCAATTATTGCAGTTGGTATTGTTTACTGCGAGTTTAGAAAAAAAGAGATTGCGATAATGAAAGTATCATCACAAAAACCGCTTAGGGTAATTTCTGTATTATGTAGTGTAAATGTAGCAATTACAACGGTAATAAGTTTGATTTTGAATCCGTTATTATGCACTGTTTGTGGATTGGAAATTGTAATATATATTCTAATCGTTTATTTATATTATTCGAGAAAAGCTGTAAGCGTTTTGAAAGGTGAATAATTTTCACAAGGAGGATTTTATGATTGAGCTTAAAAAAGTATCCAAATCATATGGAGATAAAGTATTATTTAATAATTTTAATTGCAATGTTAAAAAAGGAGAGTTTGTAGGTATTAAAGGTTGCTCAGGTAGTGGTAAATCAACTCTTTTAAATATAATAGGCTTGTTAGAAAACTGTGATAGTGGAGATATTATAATAGATGGTGATAAAGTAGATTATAAAGATAAAAAAAAGGTAAAAAAATTATTAAAAACACATATGGGTTATCTATTTCAAAATTTTGCGTTAATAGATGACTTTACAGTTTTGGAGAATTTATCAATAGGAATTAGTGGTAATAAGAACGAAAAAATCAATAAGATAAAAAAAGTTCTTGGGGATCTAAATTTAGATGTTGATTTAAATAAGAAAATATTCAAACTTTCTGGAGGTGAGCAACAGAGAATTGCAATAGCAAGACTTATATTACAAAATAAGTCTATAATATTAGCGGATGAACCAACTGCATCGGTTGATCCACAGAACAGGGATATAATTTTAGATATATTAAAAAAATTAAATAAAGAAGGAAAAACGATTATTTTAGTTTCACATGATGACTATGTGATAGAACATACAGATAGAGTTATATTCTTATAAATTATATTATAAAAGGACTATGGTAAAATACTTTAGTCCTTTTATAATATTTTAGATTTAGTAACTCGGATTGGAGAGTAAAACTTCCAACCTGAGTTGATTGAAAAATAGAAACGGAGAAAATAAATATGAAAGAATTAGAAAATGTAATGATTAAATTAGAAAAAGTTACAAAGAAAAAAGAGCAGATGGACAATCAAATTAAGCTATTGAAACAGAAAGAAAAGAAGCTTAAAAGAAGTGCAGAAACAAAAAGAAAAGTAAGGAAAGGTGGAGTGTTTGAAGCCTTTGAAAGAGAAATTACAGGTATGCAGGAAGAAACAAATAATGATTTGATCTATGACTTTTTAGACTATATCCTATCAGATAATAGGAATAGAGAAAAACTAAAGGAACTTACAGAAATTTATCTTAGAGACAGAGAAATTCCTGTAGAAGAAATTGAAAATCTTGATGATGAAAATGATAGCTTAGATAATCTAAAAGACGAAAACTTAGATGAAGATTTGGAAGCTGGCTTTTTAGAAAGTTAAGATTAAAAAATAAAGAATAGATAGGTGGCTTTTATGAAAACTAAATGTAAAAATTGATGTAGCAAAGTGGAGAGATTTTTAACACTTTGCTTTTTTATTGATTTTTAATCAAGAAAAAACAAAGTTCACAGGGGTTAAGGGGGAGTAGCCCACTTGAACAAATAAAAATGCTTTAGCGTTTTTGTTTCCTTAGCGGAGCGAATAGCTTTCTACAAGAACGCAAATCACCGAATGTAGTCGGTGTATCTTTGCGCCCTTTGAAAAAGGGAGTAAAGATACTTACTACCATAAAGATTATAAAATATTGAAATTTAATATAGGATAAAGATAAGCAGATAGAAAAATTATTAAAGAAAATCTATCTGCTTTTCTTATGTTGAAGAATAAAAAATAAAAAATGAAAGGAGCGAAAAATAATGGAGATAAAAAGTCTGCATACTCGTGTAGACATAGTATCAAGATCAAAGGGAGCAAGTGTAATAGCAAAAGCAGCATATAATGCAAGGGATAAATTAAAAGATGAATACTATGGAAAAACCCATGACTATTCAAAAAAAGAAGATCTTGTATTTTCAAAAATATTTCTACCAGAACATATACCAAAAGAATTTTCCAACAGAGAGTACCTGTGGAATAGTGTTGAAAAAATAGAGAAAAATAAAAACTCTCAACTTGCAAGAAATCTACTCTTTACAATTCCAAGAGAATTAAATTAACAGGAGAGAATAAAACTTATCAGTGAATTTATTGAAGAAAACTTTACCTCTAAAGGTATGATAGCAGATTGTAATATTCATAATCCTATGGCAAGCGATAATGAAGAACAGCCGCACGCCCATATC
>CABTZF010000042.1 GCA_902489255.1 uncultured Peptoniphilus sp.
AGTCAAGAGTTAAAAGGACAGTCCCAAAAAAATAAAAAAATAAAAATAAATAAATTTACAAACAATAAACAAATCTGCTATAATTCATATATGCAAGTACTAATACATTAAATTATTTCTCAAATGTTTCATATACTACTTTTTGTAATATAAATGTAACTTAACATTTGAAATTTTAGTGTATAATAGTATTTGTAAAGAGGAAAATGACAATTAAATATTCGAGAGGACATTTAATTGCACCTCTGTTCGGAATTATCCGAAACAAGACTTTTGTAGAGTCTACAAAAATTTTTAAAGGAGGTCGCAAGACTATGAACAAGAAAGTAATTTCCTTAGTACTAGCACTAGTTATGGTACTAGGAACATTCACAAGCGTCTTTGCAGAACCTGCAGCAAATGCACCAAAAAAGGAAGCTCCTAAAAAAGAAGAAACTAAAAAAGAAGCTCCTAAAGACGGTGAAAAAGTTGAAAAGATTGTTGGAAAAGATAACAAAATCCAATACATCGTTGACAAGAAATTTGTTGAAGGTTATGAAGACGGCTCTATGGGATATGACAAAAATATCACAAGAGCAGAAATCACAAGACTTTTAGTTTTAGCTAACGGTAATGAAGACCTAGCTAAATCACTACAAGGTGCAATGAAAATTTACACAGATGTTGACACAAAACACTGGGCAAACGGAGTTATCTCAGTTGGAACAACAAGACCATCTGCAGCTAACGGCATTGCAATGTTAGCAGGATATCCTGACAAATCATTCAAACCTGAAAGAAACGTAACTTATGCAGAACTTGCAAAAATGTTAGTTGTTCTTGTTAAAAAAGATTTAACAGCTGATATGGTTAAAAATGCTATTTGGGCTACAAGCTGGATGCTATGGGCTAAAGAACTTGGAATTTTAGAAGATGTAACTATTGCAAATTCTAACGATTTCGCAACAAGAGCTGATGCTTTCACAATGGTTTACAATGCTCTTTATGTAATGGAATACTTCCACAGAACTCCAGTTGGAGAAACTATGGGTATTATTTCTCAATTAAAGAACAACGAACTTACTCTTAACCAAGGAGATAAGGCTAAAACTGTTAAAATCACTAATGACACTGTATTTGTACTTTACAACCAAGGAAACACTCTTGATGTAAATGCTAATACAAGGAAAAATGTTAAAACTATCGCTGAAAGAACAGTTAAAGTAAGCGCTATTAACAACCCATCTTATTACTACGGTTCTCTTGTAAGAGTTATTTCTAACGAAAAGGGAGAAGTTACTCACATTCTTGAACTTGGTAACCCAAGATTCTTAGCAATCGGTCATAACTATACTGAAACATGGGAACACCATAATGTTACAGACTATAAAATCGATCCTAACCAAAGATGGAGAGGCGTAGCTGATGCAACAGTTGAAACTTCAGTAGGAAGAGAATTAATATTAAATGATAATATTAAGGGAAGAGAAGGCGTTGCAGCTAAGATCAACTACAAAAACGGTAGTGCAAAAACTATTTCTTTTGTTAATGGTAAATTCGCAAGAATACCTGTAAACGAAACAGAAGGAAAAGACAAAAAAGGTGGAGTTGAAAGATATCAAAACAACTTTGTACCATTTAGTGATAATAGCATTTTGAAAGAAGTAAAATTAACTTCAAGCACTAGATATTATGTAGCAGACGTTCGTAGAAATCAATTAACAGAAGTTAAAGACGTTGATGAAGCTCTTAGAATTCTTGGTAACACAACTTCTTCTAACTGGTTCTTTGATGTATATGCAGGTTATGATTCTTATGGCAACAGAGAAAACTATGAAACTGCTAAAAACACTTATCTAAAAGGATATAACGAAGCTAAAGTTGTAGTATTTAACGCTGTTCAAAGAGACAACAACGGAGCTACAATGCTAAGAGTTAAGAACGAAACTAACTTAAAATATGGTATTACTTTTGAAAATACTAAGGGTGAAGTAGTAGATTATAATGCTGAAACATATAGAAATTACTTCCCATTCAATTTCAACACTAGAAACGATTCAGCTAAACTTAATGTTGTTGAATACTCTGTAAACAGTGCATTCGGTATTGAAGCTGAAATGATGATTGATCACAGCAAGACTAGCAGATACCCAATCGTTAAAGTTGTTGATATGGATGGAAGATGGATTCAAGTAGAAGATGCTAACGGCTCAACAGCTTCTCTATATATCGATACTGATGCAGACATCTTCTTAGAAGGACAACTTGCAGTAGGTAAATTAATCCAATTCCATACTTTAGCTGACAATTTATTATCTTATAAAGATAATAAAGATGTAACACGTGATTATGAAGTTAATGACACTAATGTTGTTGATATCGTATCTGTAATGCCTGATAGATATGAAGGCGGATTAAAAGGCACTCTAGACAGAGTTGTTGAATCTAACCTTTGGAATCAAGTAGCAGGTAAAGTATTACACGTTAACGATGTTACTGAATATGGTGATCAATTCCACAAAGTAATTGTTAATGTAGATAGAAACCTATATGATGGTGGAGCTTACTATAACAGAGACTTCTTCAGACTAAATAACACTGAAGCTCTAAGACTTAAGAAATGGTTAGAAGCTGGAAACACTGACAAATATTTCAGATTCAAGATTGATCGTAAATATACTAATGACCTAAGACCTGAAATGTATGACATTGAAGTTCTAGATGGTGAAAATTGGGTTAAACTTAACACAATTACAAAATATGATCCAGAAGTAAAAGCAACTGTTGATGAAGTTAAAACTTTAATAACAAAAGCAGATGCTAAGTACAATCCTGCTGGTGTAACTGCTGCAACTCTTGCAGATGCAGAAAAAGCAGTAGCAGATATTGATGCTAAAATTGCTAAATTACCAACAATGGAAGATAAAGCAACATTTGCTCCTACAGAAGAACCATACGGAAAAGCTCTACAAAATATCAAGGATCAAATTGCAGCTCAAAAGCTTAAGAATGAAGTAGCACCTGTTAAAGCTGAATATGATAAACTTCCACCAGTAGCAGATGTTACTGAAACAAAAATAACTGAACAAGATAAAGTTAATGAATTAGCTACAAAATACAATGCAGTTGCTAATGCATACAATGCATTAAGTACAGAAGCTAAAGGTATACAAGATGGTAGTGATTTAAAGACATTACTAAATGCTTATGAAACAGCTATTAAAAATGTAGATACAAAAATTGAACCAAGTTCTAATGTAAATCCGCCATTAGTTAATGCTAATTAATTAAATTAAAAGATAAAACTCGAGGGAAACCTCGGGTTTTTCTTTTTTTGTACATATTTATTAGGAGGACTGTCCTTTAGGACTGTCCTCCGGGAGAAGCGGACTGTCCTCCGGAAGTTATAAAGAAAATTCATGAAAACAAAGGAGGCCTGTCCTTTGAAGCCATAGCCCAAAATCTTTGATTTTGTGGCAGGTCTCATGTCAGAAATTCACAAGAAGCCAAGCGAAGCGAAGGCTGATTGTTGAATTTTATGACTGTGGACTGTCCTCCGGCTGGGGAAAAGAAAATTTATGAAAAGGGACAGTCCTAAAGGACAGTCCCAAATCATGCAAATCATGCAAAGTTATGTAGGTAGTGTCCTAATATGTATAGGAAAGTGCTACTCATGTTTTAAAAAAATTTATAAATAATATTAGGATCTTAAAATACTTTTCTTTTATTTATAAAGTGATTGTAATTTTAATGGCTAAGTTGTATACTTTATTAAAAGAGGTATGGTGACATATGATTTTAGTTGATAAAGAGATTAGAAATTATAAGGATATTGTTGTTCCTTTTCTTGAAGATAGCTTACAAAGTGAATCTTATGATTTACACATGGGTAGGGAAATTTATATATTAAAAAATGATACACAAATTATTGATTTAAAGGATAATGATATCTTAACAAATATGTATGAAGAAAAGACATTAGACTCTTTTGGTTATACTATGGACCCTAAGGAGTTCATTTTGGTTTCTTTAAAAGAAAAAATTACTTTGCCTGAGGGAATTAATGCTCATATTTTGCCTAGAACTCGATTCATAAGAGCTGGTTTGTATGTTTCAGCTCAACATATTAATTCAACCTATTCCGGAAGGTTAAGGGTAGGGATTTGTAATTTGCAGAATAGACCTTTAAGAATTTATCCTGATTTGGGAATATGCCAAGTTGTTTTTCAAAGGCTTAGTGATGTTCCTACAAAAGATAAATTATATGAAAATAAAAAAGATGCTATTTATCATAAGGAAAATGATGATTTTATAGGACCTTATTCTGAAGAAATAGAAAAGATTGTTGATGATATTATAAACGGAAAATAATAATGGGTAAAAAATTAGATAGTCTTGTTGATTTGGTTATTTCTAAAAATGATGATTATAGCAATTTGGAAGATGGGAATAAGCTCTTAGTTAAGAAGAAGTTAAAATCAGAGATTCTATATGAAATTAAACAAGAAGTAAAAGAAAATGCTATTGAAGAAGCGAAAAAAGATATTGATGATTATATGACTAAAAAGAAATTAAAAGATTATAAGGAACTTACAATTTTTGGTTTGATTATAGCTTTTATTATTGGACTTAGTGTAAATCAATTTACAGATGTAATAAGTTTTTATAAAAAACTGATAGATAAGGAGCCTAGGGTTAGTATTACCTTTGCAATAATTACTGCGGCTATAGCGATTTATTTGATTTTTAAAAGTATTTTTAAAGAAATTGATAATTTATCTGATAATAAAAAGGTGTAATTATGATTAGGAAAATTTATTTAAATAGAATATACAAGCATTTTAAAGGTAATTTTTACAAGACTTTATATGTAGCTACTCATAGTGAAACTGGGGAAGAGTTTGTTGTATATCAGGCTCTTTATGGGGATTATAAAATTTATATAAGACCATTAAATATGTTTTTGTCTGATGTTGATAGAGAAAAATATCCACAAGTTAGACAGAAATTCAGGTTTGAATTGGTAGAGGATTCTAAAAACAATCAATTGTAATTTTTTATATTTACAATTGATTGTTTTTTATTTACTTATATATTTTTATAGCTTATAATTATGGCTCTATAATATCTGTTGGGGAGTAAAATCTTCAGCAGATATTTTTATGAAAAAAAATTGCACTTATACGCATTTAGTCCTAAACTTAAAATAACTACAAACAAAG
>CABTZF010000043.1 GCA_902489255.1 uncultured Peptoniphilus sp.
CGGTCTGTAAGGATATGTATCTATGGAGAAGTAGGCGATGACTTTCTAAGTATCAGAAAAGAGCCTGCCAAGTAGAACAAAACGTCGCTGTGAGATTCAGGGGCAGGAACTATATCAGGTGTAACCGACAAAAAAGTTAGAAGCGGCTAACGAAAACTGTTGACAAATGAGAAATATTATAGTAAACTTATATTAATCAAAAGACAAAAGAAAAGGGGTAAACTTTGGATAATAGAATTGAAGAATATAGGAAACCGTTGGGGTTATCTCAACATAGATTAGGTAAAAAAATAGGAATATCAAGAGTGAGTATAAATAAAATAGAAACTGGAAAAACTGTACCTACTCTAAAGATAGCGAATGATATAGCGAATGCCTTAGGAGTTTGTATATATAAGATTTTTGATTTAGATGGTACTGGTAGGTATAAATGTTGATCTTGCTACTGTAGTTAAAAACACTAGTTAGAATAGTGATTTAAATATATAAGAGGTGAGGTTTATGAATTATAAAAATCCTCAAAGGTATAAAAACGGAGACTGAACTGACTAATGTCGTTTGGTGAGAATTGATGAAATACTGTTTTTGTTAAGGAGGTAAATTTATGATAAGTAGACTAAAGAAACTTACTGCTGTGTCTTGCATGGCATTGATGTTGTTGGCAAATGCAGGGTCAGTGTTTGCTGCGGAGGCTAATCCGAATAATGTGGATATTTTAAGCAAATATTCAGTGGAGTCATCACATGGTATGATGACAGAAGGTGAGATTCGTCCTGCTTGGCTAGGTTATGGTCCGATTACTAGGTATCCGGCAGAGGGAGGAACATGGCAATATGGTTTTTGGAATGCTAAAGTTCGTTCATATTACACTGTTAATCGTTGCCATGGAAGTACCGTTAAACTTAATAATAAAACTAGTCGTTCAATAGATACTGCGTCTGGAAAGACATCATATGCTGAGATTTGGGCTATTCAGCATAACGGTAATGACAGATATTACTACAGAGTGTGCAACTAGTATTGTACATTGACGAACAATATACGGATAATAGAGCATATATAAATTAAGGGTGCATGGGTGGTTACTCTGCGCCCTTAATTACTGTATACAAAGGGGTGAAAATATGAAGAATATAATTCGGGTTTGTGGTGTAGTAATGTCAGTAGTTTTGCTATTGCTGACATGTAAATTATTGGAAGCAAATCAGCAATATGAGCCATTTAATTCGGAATCAATTATAGAACTAAATACCATTGATACAACGACAAAAAAAGATATATTGATAGAAGAACTGAATGGTATTGTGGATAGTAATAATGGAGGGATGTACAAGGAAGTAGCAGGAACAGAAAATATTAGTAAAGAAAGAAACATTGTTTGGTTTGGTAGTAAAAAACCAAGTTCACATAATATCGTTTTAAATAATGACACTATTCAATGGTTATCAAATAATTTGTCAGGAAAGCTGATTCACAGTAACAATATGGGGGATACTCCATTATCAGGTGAATATGCTATAACAGACAATTTAAAGACTGACTTGGATGTGTGGGCGAAAAATAATGATATAAATATAAATTATTTTAAGGGTTCAAGCACTCTTAAAAGGATATATATGAGTCTCTTAGGAAATCCAATTGGAAATACATTGATGGCGATGTACATATTAACTCTTATGGTTTTCATTTCATACTTTTTGGTAAAAGCAAAAGAGCGAAGTATCAAATTGTTATCGGGAGTTAGTAAGCAGGGGATTTTCACATCTGATATAGAATATCTATCTAAAAATATGTTTATCGGATATTTGTGTGGGATTTTCTTTATGTCGCTATATTATTTATTGACAAAGAATTTTCAAAATTTGTTATTGATATTAAAGATGTCGTTAGTAAGCGTATTGGCATCGTTTGTTGTTATTTTGCTTTTGAGTATGATATTATCTGTGGTTGTTATTCCTAATGTTAAATACATTGCAAACAGAGAAATACCAATTAAAAAATTTGAATGCATGACAACGATATTAAAACTAGTAGCGATTGTATTTGCAGTATCTGTTTTAGCAAATACTGTTTTGTCTGCAACTGTAGCACAAAGAATGTCGAAGGAATATTCCTCTTGGGCAAATGTTAAAAACACTTTTAGATTGTCATTTTCAACATTAGATGATTTATATGAGGATAAAAATTTAGAAGATGTAAAAAATTTTATTTCAGAAATGCAAAAAGAAAATAGCATGAGTATATCTCTTGTTGTGGATAAAAGTGTAGAAATGACTGACGAATTAAAAGAGGCTGGATTTGATCATTTTGTTATTGTGGATAAATCATGGCTTGAGTTTGTTGGAGTAGGTGTAAATGAAGAAAAAACAAATGGAAAGTTGGTAACCTATGCTTTTGAAAGTATGAGTCCCTCACTCAAGAAATTTGCTTTAGAACAAATGCCGTTATTGATAAACGAAGATGTAGTAAAAACGGAAAAACTAAAATACTATAAATTTATAGGAAGAAAAATGGGAGCTTTAGCACCTAACACTGGCGATATGGATGCTTTAATGTCCTTAAAAAATCCTTTAGTGGTTGTTATAGACAATCCTGCCAAAGAATTAAAGGTTCAGGGATTCGTAATTCCAACATTGTCAAGTGGCAATATAATATTTTCAGATAAGGCTGTGTTAGATAATAGCTTGAAAAATAACATTATGAAAAAATATATAATTTCAGTGGATAATATAGCTGATTTAGCTTTAAAAATTGCCCAAGATTTTAAGGAGCAATTTTGGAGTTATATTATGGCTAGTGTTACTCTGTTAGCAACTATAGTTTTTGCAGGATTGTTAAATGCAAAAATATGGGCGTATAAAAATAAGAGAAGAATATACATTATGATGACCAACGGAATCAAATATGGAGATATTTTTAGAGAAAGTAAGAAAAAAGATATATGTATATTTGCAATTGGGATTTGTATAGCTGGATTTTTATCATATTTTGTACAAAATATGAGTATAAGTATTATTGGAAGTGTTGTTGCCGTTATTTTGATACTTTATATTATAGGAATTAGTTTAAGCTATGGCTTTTTTGCAAAAAAAGAATTCAATAAGGCGATTTATAGAATTTAGATGGAGGTAATGTAATGATTAGAGCTGAGAAACTATGCCTAAGGATAAAAGAAAAAACGATATTTGAAAATATGAGTTTTTATATAGAAAAACCACAAATGGTAGCTATAACAGGAGTTTCAGGAAGTGGAAAAACTTCACTACTAAATTGTATGGGGTTAATAAAGGATGTAAGTTCAGGAAAAATCTATATAAATAATAAAGATTGTACTTGTTTACAGGAAAAAGATAAAATTTCATTTTGGGAAAACACAGCTACATTTATATTTCAAGATTATGGGATTATTGATGAAGAAAGTGTTCTTTATAACATTACATTCTCGAATAAGAAGTCTAATCAAAATAAAGCTAAGGCTTATTTAGAGAAAGTGGGGTTGAAAGAAAAGGCTAACAATATTGCATCTACTTTATCAGGAGGAGAAAAGCAAAGATTGGGAATTGCAAGAGCATTGTATAAAAAAGCCAAAATAATTTTTGCTGATGAACCAACTGCGTCCTTAGATGAAAAGAATAGAAACATTATAATAAACCTCCTAAGAGAATGCGTGAATAATGGTATATTAGTGGTAGTTGCAACTCATGATGATAGATTATCTCAATCTTGTGATAAGATAATTTCGATGTAAATTGCTTGGATATAAAAAGTTTAAAGGCTATTTATCTATTAAAGATATTTAGCCTTTTGTATTTTATAAAATTTGAAAGGAGAATAAAAAATGAAAGAATTAGAAAAAGTAATGGAACAATTAGAAAAGGAAAATACTAAAATTGAAAAGGCACAAAACAGAAAGAAACTTCTTACTCAGAAGCAAAGCAAATTAAAAAGAAAAGCTGAGACGCAAAGAAAAATTCAAAAGGGCGGAGTGCTTGAAGCCTTTGAAAGAGAAATTACAGGTAGACAAGAAGATACAAATAACGATTTAATCTATGCCTTTTTAGATTATGTCCTATCAGATAACAGGAATAGAGAAAAGTTAAAGGAACTTACAGAAATTCATCTTAGAGCTAAAGAGATTGATGTAGAAGAAATTAAAAATCCTGATGATAAAAATGACAGCATAGACAGTCAGAAAGTGGAAAAGCCAGATGAAGATATGGAAGATGATTTTTTAGAAAGTGAAGATTAAAAATAAAGATTAGATAGGTGGCTTTTATGAAAACTAAATATGAGAATTGATGTAGCAAAGTGGAGAGTAATTTTAACACTTTGCTTTTTTGTTGATTTGGTAAATCTACAAAAAACGAAGTCCACAGGGGTTTAAGGGGGAGTAGCCCCCTTGAATAAATAAAAATGCTTTAGCGTTTTTGTTTCCTTAGCGGAGCGATAGGCTTTCTGCAAGAACGCAAAGCACCGTAGTCAAACGGTGTATCTTTGCGCCCTTTGAAAAAGGGAGCGAAGATACCTAACATCATAAAGATACTAAAATATAACAACTAAATATCGGATAGAGATCAGCAGATAGAAAAATTTTAAGAAAAATCTATCTGCTTTTCTTATGCCTAAAAGTATAAAAATCATAAATGGAAAGGAGTGAAAAGAATGGAAATCAAAAGTTTGCATACCCATGTAGATATAGTTTCAAGGTCAAAAGGGCATAGCGTAATTGCAAAGGCTGCATATAATGCAAGAGATAAATTAAAAGATGAATACTATGTAAAAGTCCATGATTACTCTAAAAAAGATGACCTTGTATTTTCAAAAATATTTTTACCGGAACATATTCCAAAAGACTTTTCAAACAGAGAATACCTATGGAATAGTGTAGAAAAAATAGAGAAAAGTAAAAACTCACAGCTTGCAAGAAACTTACTCTTTACACTTCCAAGAGAATTAAATGAACAGGACAGAATAAAACTTATCAGTGAATTTATTGAAGAAAACTTTACCTCTAAAGGTATGATAGCAGATTGTAATATTCATAATCCTATGGCAAGCGATAATGAAGAACAGCCGCACGCCCATATCTTACTTACCC
>CABTZF010000044.1 GCA_902489255.1 uncultured Peptoniphilus sp.
ACTTTAGCTTCAATAGAAATGCTCTCAAAAATCTCATCTTCCATTAATACCATAGGTAACCTAATGAAGTTATACATTTCAGATTGCCTATTATAAAAATAATCAAAATTCATTCCTGCCTCCTTTCTGTGAAATAAAAAAGACGACAGAATTATTGTTTTCTATCGTCTAAGATTTACATGTTAAATTTTCATCATTAGATAACCTTAAAAACTCTTTTTCATCCACTAATATTGTCTTTAATATATATTTTCCCTTTTATAATTTCAGGTATATGTTTTGATGTAATCTCATATTCTATTGATTCTGGAAGGTTTTTAAACATTAAAATAGAAGGAAATGCCATTGAAGAGTTGTGTTTTAAATACTTTATATCAAAAATCAAGATATCAGAATCTGAGTTTTCAAATTGCTTATATGAAAATATGTCATCTAATAAATCTCGATAATCATATTTGTTATCTTCATATTCATCATCAATGCTTTTTGTTAAAATTGGACTAAGTCTATTAACATGTCTAAAATTTAAATTATCCACTTTTGAATCTTCATATCTATTAACAGTATCACTCTCTTGAATTAAAAATATGAAATCAAAAAGTTTCATGTCAAGTAAGTCTTCTATAATATTCATGCCTGGATCAGGTAAATCTTTATGTTTAAGAATGTATCCTTTTGGTATAATCAATTTAATATCAATATCTTCATCAAATGTATTACCTAAATTTGAAATCATTAATTTAATAACTTTAACATTATCTATATATCCAAAATACTCGTTATATTCATTGTATTCTTTTATACTAATATAAAGTTTTTTTAACAACGAATAGCGTTTTTTCTCCTCATCAGTTCCATAATACGAAGGTCCACTACTCCCAAATGGAAGCTGTAGCTGAGAACTATAACTCTTTAAGTTTCCCAAATCCCAAAAATTTTCTTCAATGTTAATTTGGTTTTTATTAGCAAAATCATTAATAGCTTTTATCCATTCGTCACTAATTTCTACATAATTATTTATCCCACTAAGTTTACTAATTTGTCCATATGATTTGGTAATATTAGTTAATTCGTTAAAATTATATTTTTCTGAACTTATATCTTTACTACGTTCTGGCAAAATAAAGTTATTTAAAGTTTCAATACTCTCTATTATTTTATCTTTTTGATTGTTAATAAATTTTGACTCTAACAACTTATTCATACTTATTGAACAATATTCTTCTGAAAATGTATTTAAATCTCTTATTTTTAATATAGGATTTAATATTTCACTTTTCAAGTTTCCTGAATCCGAAATTAATGATAAAAAATATAATGATAAATGATTGGTAAATTGTCGCTGAAAATCAAATTTATCATCAACTATTGCGTATATTCCTTTATCCTTATATTTTCCTCTAAATTCTAACACTTTTTGATATTGTTCTTGATTGAATTCGGAAGGATTAATAGGAGCATTCAAAAAATACATAAATACTTGCTTATTAGCTAAAAGCATCTCTTCTATTTCCTCTTCTGTACCAGATCCATACTTATCAGTTGGTGTACCAAATCTTGTCCAAAAAACTGCAACTGCAGCATCACAATTTCTAACAAATTGTTTGTTTAATAATTCTTGTGGTTTATCACCTGATTCAGGATAACTATTTGTAGACCAGTGTTTAGTAACTACTTCGATATTATTTAAATCACCAAAAGTTCTATTAAAGCTTTCAACACTTTCTTTTATTATTTCTAAAAAATCTGTAACATCGCCTGGACAAGATATTAATAAATCATATATGGTTACCCCTTTTCTTGGCATCTAACTACCTCCTTATGTTGATGTACTCTTTACAATAATTATTATATAATAATTACTCTAAGCAGCACACCAACTATTTATTTTTTGAGTTTTAAAATTTGGTAGAAGTCTTGAACTCCTTATATTTACATAACTATTTGCCTCTATCACTATTATGACACGAAACCCGCAACATGGATCCAGTACCTTGTCTTCTGGCTTTAAATCTAAAAGTTCGCAGAATAACTCTGTTATGTGCCTTGGTGTAAGTATTATTCCTAAGCTTTGTCCATCGCCACCTGAGTAGGACATAAACTCGCCATAAAAACGGCCAAGGTAGTCCTCTCCCGATTGATGAAATCTTATGGATCTATATATACTTTTATAAAGAAACTCTGTATAATGCTTGTTAGGTGTCTTGCCAAGCACTGGATCTATCTGATTTATCTTTGTAGTATTCTTTATAACTGCAAACTGACTAAGAAGCTTATCCCTTTTTACCTCTGGAGAAACATTTGCCCTTTGAAGATTTGCCTCGATGGCGTTATATATCTTCTGACCGTCTGTAATTCTTGTGTCTCCTGTCAAAGAATCAATAGAAAAAGATCCGTACTCTATCTCTCTAAGCGCAAGAAGTATTCCTGAAACTATCAAAGGTTTATCTTTATCTTGAATTGAGCCATAATTTCTTAAGTCTTCATGTAGCGTAGCCGCGTCTTTAAGTATTTCTGATGTTTCTTTTTCAAAGTCAGTATCTTCTTTTAATATCTCTTTTGTGTAGTACTCTTGAATATTATCTTCATTAAATGAAATAAATGTTTCAATTTCTTTCAGCTCGTAATAATCTTCTCTCTCATTTATAAATATAGGACTAATCTTATGTTTCTTTTCTGAACCAGACACACCTATGGCTATTACTTTATTATAAGAAGTGTTTTTAACAAGGTGTTTGCCATAAAAAAGAGCACCATTTACAGCATAATTACATATTGAATCAATATCTTCAGATAAAATGTCATTATCATCTCGTTTTTCGTGCATAGAAATGGATTTTTTATCTTCAATGACAATTATAAAATCACGCACTACTCCTATATACTCAGGATAGCCAACTTTGCTAGTTCCTCTCTTAGATGCTGTCTTTAATGCATCATCAAGTTCCTTTATTGAAGAGCCTTGCGGATCTAAGTCAATATGTGCTTCTTTAAGAAGATCATACACCCAAAGATCTGTTGCTTTTTCTTTTTTGCTCATAAATTACACCTCACATAATTTAATATAGTTTTATTATAACACATATATTTACAAGAAACTATAAGAATACTTTATAATATTGAAATTTCTTATAAATTATGGCAATAGAAAAAGCGTGGATACCCACGCTTATAGTTTTGTATTATTTGTGAAGAATTTTATTTCCCTTATCATAAATTTTCTTCAGCTCCTTCATATCCCCATCCACAATCACTTCTTCCGGCACATCGTTGACGCTGATAGCGTTCTTCCAAGTCTCTGCCTTGCCACCTTCTTCCTTATCATCGTTAGGAATTACAAGTCCTGAATATGCCTTCACAGCTATATCCCTAGTCTTAAGAGCGTCATAAACTTTTTTAAGGCCATTCATAAGGTCATCTAAGCTTGGTTTTTCTGTATAAGCCTTAAAATCAGCTGTCACCTTACTTGGCAAATTATCTGCATCAAAGTCCTGATCAAGTGTGAGATAATCTCTATAATCAATATCATCATCTGGTCTAAGCCAAAGCTCAAAATCAAGTCCATTATCCTTAGCTATTTCCTCTCCCAAATCATCTAAAAAGTCCATGTATCTACGGAAAGTATTGAAAAGCCTATCATCATAAGTATCGTGCTTCATTTTACCAAAGCTATTGAATCTAAGATTGAAATTCGTGTCAATGCTGTTTTTGTCCTGAAGTCTCACGACATAAGAGCCATCTTTAAAGTCGTAGTAGACCCTATCGCGCTCTAAATCCAGATCTGTGTAGTGAGTCTTTAAGTACTTATTAGCCGCTACTTCCGCCACTAACCTGCTGATTGGATTACCAAAGAATGAGAGAATTATGAGTATTGCGAAAAATATTAATAGTATTGAAATGAATAACGATAAACTTTTTAATCCCTTCATAATAGCCTCCTTTAATGAATTTCTTGGAAATATTTTTATGTGATGAATCATTTTTTACGCTCATATAATCTCTCCAGCGTCTCCATGTTCCCATCTACTATAGTCTTCTCCATAACCCTATCAACACTGATAGCGTTCCACCACGGCTCTGCCATATCCTCTTCGGCCTTGTCAGCTGTGGGAATGATTCTGCCTGAGTAGTAGCGCACGTCCAAATTCCTCTTAGAGGTGGCTTTTTGCATTTTTTTAAGCCTAGTCATCATGCCATCAAGGCTCGGCTCATCTTCGTATGCGTGAAAATGTGCTAAGACCTTGCTTGGCAGATGCTCTCTGTCAAATTCTTGATCCAATGTAAGATAGTACTCATATTTAAGCTCATTGTCAGGCTCCAGGCTAAGCTCAAAATCAAAAGCCTCCTCATCGGCTATATCCTTGGCATAGTCCTTAAGAAAGGCTCTATACCTATCGTAAGTGTTATCAAGAATTTCATAGTAAGTACTAAACATGAATTTGCCATGAGCGTCATAATTCAACTCAAAATTCGTGTCTTGGCTGTGCTTGTCTTGAAGCTCTACGATGTAAAAGCCGCCCATCATTTGATAGCTAACGCCCTCGGTCTCAAGGTCAAGCTCAGCGTGATGAGTCTTGATGTACTCCTTAGCATCCTTCTCTACCCGAGCTTTGATGATGGGATTGCCATAATTAATTAGGTAAAAGCCAATGATAATTATAGCTAAAATTATGTAAAGACTATAATATAGAGCTTTGAATTTCTTCATAATAGCCTCCTTTAATGAATTATACCACAAAATGGATTTTAACGCAAAAAAAACAGCTCATATAAATATGAACTGTTTAAATCAAGTGGCGGCTACCTATTATCCCAGGTCGTCTCCAACCAAGTACCTTCAGCGTTAAGAGCCTTAACTTCCGTGTTCGGTATGGTTACGGGTGTTTCCCTCTTGCTATTGCTGCCACATTTCTTAATAACCA
>CABTZF010000045.1 GCA_902489255.1 uncultured Peptoniphilus sp.
TGTTTATTTTTAGTAGTTTTTTAGTTATTTTAGTTTTGTTATTTTATTAGCGTATATGTATTGATTTTTAAATGAAAAAAGAGACTCGAGCTAACGAGCCTCCCCAATATTTGACATAGAGCCATAATAAAAACCCAGTAAAGGAAAATTAATTCCTTCCACCGGGTTTCTGATTTTTTAAAATTTTATATAACTTATCTTAAAATTTATTTATCTGTTTTTGATTGGTCCAATTTTGCATGAAGTTCTCTAATATTTTTCATTGATTCTAAAATCGCATCTGCCATTGTATTAATATCATTTAATTGAACAGCATTTAAAGAAGTGTTTATAGTAATTCTTTCGGGAAGAATATCCATTAACTTACAATTTTCATCAAGAAATTCTTCAATCTTATCTCCAACTGTACAAGCCCATGAACCATTTTCAATAATTCCAATAGTTCTATTTTGCAAGTTTAAAGCAGCCATATCCATAATGAAATTTTTCATATTTGGATATATACCTAAGTTATAAGTTGGGCTTGCTAAGACAATGTGTGAATATTTAAATGCTTCACTAATCAAGTATGAATAATGAGTTTTGGAAACGTCATAGCATTTAACATTAGTCATGCCCTTGTCGCAAAGAGTTGTTGCTAAAGATTGTGCTGCAAATTCAGTATTACCATACATTGAAGCATAGGCAATAAGTACCCCTTCTACTTCAGGTGTATATGTTGCCCAAGTTGCATATTTATTAATAAACCAGCCAAGATCCTTTCTCCATATTAAACCATGAAGAGGACAAATAACCTTAATATCAACTGTAGCAGCTTTTTTCAAAACATTAGTTATGAATGGACCATATTTGCCAACGATATTTGTTAAATATCTTCTTGCATCGTCAAGCCAATCTCTTTCAAAATTAACTTCATCAGCAAATATTTGACCGTCAAGAGCTCCGAAAGAACCGAAGGCATCAGCTGAGAATAGTACACCGTTAGATGTATCCAGGGACATCAAAACTTCCGGCCAGTGAACCATAGGTGCTTCTATAAAGAAGAGTTCATGATTTCCGAAAGAAACTGTATCTCCTTCTTCTACAATTATACAGTTTTCATCTTTTACATGATAACCGATTTGTCTCATAATTTGGAAACCTTGTTCTGAAGAAATAATCTTTAAGTTTGGATACCTTAAAATCATTTCATCAATTGTTCCGCAGTGATCGGGTTCCATATGATGAACTACTAAATAATCCAATGGACGACCATCTAATACTCTTATAACATTATCAATATATTGGCGTGCTATTGACCAGTCAACCGCATCAAACAGCACTGTTTTTTTATCTAGTAATAGGTAGGAATTATAGGCAACTCCTCTTGGAATTGGAAATATATTTTCAAAAAGTTCAAGTCTTCTGTCACTTCCACCTACATAATATAAATCATCAACAACTTTTCTTACAGTAAACATAGGTCCTCCTTACTTTCTATCTTCAGTAAATTCAACTTCAATAAAGTTTTCTTTAGGTTCTTCACAATTTGGGCATGTCCAAGTATCAGGAAGTCTTTCAAATTCTGTACCTGGATCAATTTCTCCGTTTGGATCTCCAAGATCCGGATCATATTCATATCCACAGCCAGGACAAACCATTACAGAATAATTAGGAGCTAATTTTCTCGGTTTAGATCTTCTAACTTTTTTCATCGGAGGAGCTTCTTTTTTATCTTCTGTTCCCAAAGCTTCAGTTAATAAAGGCATGATTTCAAACATATCGCCCACTATACCATAGTCACAATTTTTAAAAATAGGTGCTCCGGCATTTGTATTAATTGCAACAATTGTTGAAGCATTTTTAATTCCCTTTAAGTGTTGAATTGCTCCTGAAATACCACATGCTATATATAAGTTTCCATTAAATTTTTGTCCTGACATACCGACATATCTTTCAAGAGGCAATACTTTTAATGTTTCAGCAGTAGGTCTTGAACATCCGATTGCAGCACCGGCTGCTTTGGCAAGATTTTCAGCTATCGGTAGATTATCTTTGTTTCCAATTCCCTTACCAACTGAAACTACTCTTTCGGCTTCATAAATTGGTGTTTCCAAAGGAATTCCAACAGTAAAATCATAACCATCTTTCTTTAAATTATTTACAAGAATATCGACTGCTTCTTGAGGTGTATCTGCACTTATTATTTCTCTTTTTCTTTGACCGGTAATAGGTTCTTGAGCTTTTTGTATTATAGCAGACGGTCCCTTTTTCTTCTTTGTTTTTCCAATAATATTATTTGCAACTACAACCCTTTGAATTTCACTTGTTCCTTCATAAATTGTTGTAATTTTTGCATCCCTGTAAAATCTTTCGACTTCCATACCCTTCATGAAACCGGATCCACCATGAATTTGTAGTGCTTCATTTACACAGAAAAGAGCTGTTTCTGATGCGAATGTTTTAGCCATAGCAGCTTCCATTGAATATTTTTCATGATTTGTTTTCATTTCAGCAGCTGAATAAATCATAAGTCTAGCTGCACGAATTTGTGTAGCCATGTCTGCAATTTTAAAAGCTATTGCTTGTTGTTGGGCTATAGGTCTTCCAAATTGAATTCTTTCTTTTGCATATTTTAATGCAACTTCATAAGCACCTTGTGCAATCCCTAAAGCTTGAGATGCAATGCCGATTCTTCCACCGTCAAGTGTTTGCATTGCAATTCTGAAACCTTGTCCTTCTTGACCAAGTAGGTTTTCTTTTGGAACTTTAACCTTATTAAAATTTAATTCTGCAGTTGATGATGACCTGATTCCCATCTTGTCATAGTGATCACCGAAAGTAAATCCGTCCCATCCCTTTTCAACTATAAATGCTGAAATTCCATGAGTTCCTATGCCGGGAGTAGTTACGGCAAAAACAACATAAAAATCAGCCTTTGGAGCATTAGTAATAAATACTTTGCCACCATTTAAAATATAATAATCTCCATCAAGTTCTGCAGTCGTTTCTGTTCCTCCTGCATCACTACCTGCGTTCGGTTCAGTTAAACCAAAAGCACCTAACTTTTCACCCTTAGCAAGTGGTACCAGGTATTTTTGTTTTTGTTCTTCAGTACCGAAGGCTTCTATTGGGTATGAACCCAGAGAAGTATGTGCTGACAATATTACTCCACAACCTGCATCAACCCTTGAAAGTTCTTCTACAGCTATTGCGTATGATATAGCGTCTAAACCTGCTCCACCATATTCCTTGCTATATGGTATTCCCATCCAACCGTTTTCACCCATCTTCTTAACAACTTCATCAGGAAATTCATTAGCTTGATCCATCGCAAAGGCAATGGGCTTAATTTCCGCTTCTGCAAATTCTCTTATGGATTTACGAAGGGCTTCATGTTCATCTGTTGTCTTATACATTGTTTGCCTCCTTAAAATGTTAATTCTTAAATGTTACTAAAATAAAAATTAAACTCTACCGATTCGGTATATTATATTCATAATATACCACATCAATATTCTTTCGTCAAAACATTTTTTAAATATTTTACTAATAATTTATAAAAATATTATGTTAAATGACTATTGAGTATTAAGTTGTTATTTATATACCCCTTATTATTTTTTTAATACAATTTTTAAAACATTTTTTTAATTATCACTAAGTTATTTTAAATTTTTATAAGTAAGTCAATAACATATATTTCTGAAATAATTTAACAATTTTATAATTTAGTGGTATAATTTTTTTAATTTCATGTTTTTTTTAGGAGGGATTAATAATGAAATCTTTTTTAATGCGTAAGAATGTTTGGCTTTCTCCAAAAATCTATTTTATTAATGCACTTGGTGCCATGGCATTTGGGCTTTTTTCTACCCTATTAGTTGGCACAATATTAAATTCTATAGGTAGTACTTTTAACATTAAATTTTTGTCAGAAACGATTTGGCCATTGGCTCAACAGGCAACCGGCCCTGCTATTGCAGTATCAATTGCCTATGCCCTTAGTGCTCCTAATTTGGTAATTTTTGCCTCAACTGTTGTGGGTATTGCCGGAAATCAACTCGGCGGTCCAATGGGAGTTTACATAGCCACCTTATTTGCTGTGGAGTTTGGTAAAATTGTTTCTAAAGAAACAAAGATTGATATAGTAATTACACCCGTAGTTACTGTTCTTGTCGGCGTTTCTATTGCAAACTTTGTTGGTCCAAGTATTAATGCTTTAATGACAGGTATTGGTAAAATCATAATGATAGCTACTGACCAACAACCTTTTATTATGGGTATAATTGTATCAGTTATTGTAGGTATTGTATTAACTCTACCAATTTCTTCAGCAGCCCTATGTATGATGCTTTCTTTGTCAGGTCTTGCCGGAGGTGCTGCTACAATAGGATGTTGTTGCCAAATGGTAGGATTTGCTGTAATTTCTCTTAAGGATAACGGATTTGAAGGTCTTGTGGCACAAGGTCTTGGCACAAGTATGTTACAAATGCCTAACATTGTTAAAAATCCAAAAATTGCTATCCCGCCCACTTTAGCTTCTGCAATTTTAGGTCCTTTAGCCACAGTAGTTTTTAAAACAACTAACGTCCCAATAGGCTCAGGAATGGGAACTTGCGGCCTTGTTGGACAAATTGCCACTTTTACATCAATGCCTGAAGTGCCATTTTTAAAGCTTTTATTAATAATATTACTAATTCATTTTATACTTCCGGCTATAGTTTCTTATTTAATATATGTACCTTTAAATAAAATAAACTGGATAAAAGATGGAGATATGAAACTACAATTATAGTTTTAATAAGATAAAACAGACTTCACAAAAGCGTGAAGTCTGTTTATTTGGCTCTATAATATCTGTTGGGGAGTAAAATCTTCAGCAGATATTTTTATGAAAAAAA
>CABTZF010000046.1 GCA_902489255.1 uncultured Peptoniphilus sp.
GATTTTTCTTATCTTCCACCTATATTATCTATAGACGAATTTAAGCCTACTAAAAATGTATCAGGTGCAATACCCATAGGGCACACGTGAGTTTTATTTGTAGCAATTCTATTACCGGTGAGATTATTGATATTCTTCCTGACATGAGATTATTTAAATTAAATACTTATTTTCTAAGATTCCCAAGAAGGGTTAGAGATCAAGTTAAGATTGTTGTTTGTGATATTTATTCTCCCTATATGGAGCTTGTTAAAAAAGTTTTTAAAAATGCTTGTATTGTTCTTGATAAGTTCCATATTGTTCAGAATTTTACTCGTGCTTTGAATATGGCAAGAGTTCAACTAATGAAGAAGTTTAAAACAGACTCTCATGAGTATAGGTGTTTAAAAAGGTAGTGGAAGTTATTATTGCTTCCTAAAGCTAAGTTAATATCAACACATTTTAAGAGTTACCCTTGTTTTAAAGGATTTATCTCTCAAAAAGAAATAGTAGAGCATATTTTAGATTTTGACTATTCTTTCAGGATGATTTATGACTTAATCCAAAATATTCTATTTGCTATTAGAGAGAAAAATTTTGACACTTTAAAGACTCTTTTACAGGAATTTAAGCCTGAAGAGTTTGGGGAAATATATAGCAAAATTAAGACAGCGATAAGTACAGCTATCAAACATTTAGAAAAGATTAAGAATACTTTAAATACTAATTACAACAATGGAAAAATTGAAGGTATTAACAACAAGATTAAAATTATTAAGAGAGTTTCATATGGCTATTGTTCTTTTGATAATTTTAGATTGAGAATATTTTTATGTTTTTATCATAAAAAAATATATGGTTTAAGCCCTAAGACATATACCATATATCATTAATTTTTAATCACCAACACTATTTGACAAAGAACCAATAATATTTGATAGTCCATAATTCATTTTTATCCTATTAATGATTGAAATCGCTACATTATAACAATATTTTTTTTGATTTTCACATTTATATTTTATAAAAGTATAACAATCTAACATTTTAAACCCCATATAAGGAAATATCTTAAATAGGTATCTCTTAATTTCTTCACTGCCCGAATTACTTGTTGTTATAATAACAAACCCTAATTTCCCAGCAAAATTCATAGTATGAGAAAAATGTGCGATTCTATCCAATAATTTTTTAAAACATCCTGGCACATTATCAAGATAAGAAGGACAAGCCCAAATAATAATATCATAAAAATATATTTTATTTATTATTATATTAACATCATCTTTAGTTATTTTGCAAAAACCATTAATAAAACAATTTTTACACCCCATGCATTCATATATATTATAATCTGCTAAATGAACTATTTCACAAATAAAGTCAGAATCTAATACTTTAATATTCTCGACAACTTCGCTAGCAAATTCTTTTGTTTCAGAATTTTTATTATTACTGGCAACAATAACAAGTATTTTATTCACTAAACAGTTCCCCTTTCTAATTTAACTTCTTCTCAGTAAATACAGCCGTTCTCAAAAAAAATATAGCTATAAATGCAAAAACTGCAAAAGATACTACTAAATCCATCCAATCTCCAGAATACAAATCTTGAATTCCACCTTTCTTTGAAGCCACAATGCTTCCGATTACATTGTTTATATAATGAAGTAATGTAACACACCATATACTGCCTGATTTTTCGTAAAAATATGCAAAAACAATACTTAGAAAAATGCAAACTATAACTTGAGTTGTGAGAGCATAAAAGAAATTTTCTGGAGTGGAATAATAAAATAAAACCAGTGGTAAATGCCATATTCCCCATATCACGCCAAGAAGTATCACACCTTTTATTTTACCAAACTTTTTCTGCAAACGGGGCTGAAGAAAAAAACGCCAACCGTACTCTTCGCCAAAGAAGAAAAGTACATATAAAAAAACTATTGGTATAAATATTATTTCTTTCAACAAAAATTTATAATCAAGTATCTGCAATACAAAGTCTATATTTCCGCACAAAACTTCTGTAGCAATATCGATTATATTTTCAAGAACAATGAAATAACATGCGTATAATATAATTTTCTTGAAATTAAAATCAGAAAGTTTCCACAACTTCATTAAGGCTTTATTTTCTTCCATCTTGTTTTCTTTGTATATGAAAAAAATCAAAAAGAGATTTGTTAACCCTACTATTATTAGAAGAATATTTCCAATAAGTGATTCTCCATTGAAAAGCCACCAGACAATACCTAAATCAGAAGGTAAATCAATTCCCATAAAAATCGATATTACCACATACAGAAAAATTACAAATGCTGTTATTTGATAAAAATCAAATATTTTTTTAGGATATACTTTTGTTTTGTTCCACTTAACGGTAAGAACAACGGATAAAGTCGGTATCAACATCATAGCAGAAGCTAACGCCTGTATACTTAAACCTATATAATATCCATAGACTGTAGCAATTCCTATAATCAGAGTTAAAATAAAAACTATTGTCAAAAAACGACATATATCTCTACCATCTGCTGAAAATTCAATTTTATTCTTCATAATTTCCCTCCTATATAATTAGTTAAATCATACTCTCTTTTCATTTTTATATGTATGATTCAATACAAAAAAAACAACACAACCCTTAAGGTTTATTATGATTCCAAGATAGGTAAATTCATCCTCACTACAATATACTTTACTACCATGCCAGTAAGCTTGTTGTCAGAACCATCCGGAAAATGCTCATTGACAATTTAGAGTTTAATATCAAGTAAGAGATTTGTATAACCAATTCAATAGTATATTTTAAAAAAGAGCCATTGTAGAATTTTGTTAAAGTTGCAGATTTTTCCCATAAAAGTTTTTGAAATTTCCAGCTAATTCAAACTTAATTTTTTATAGCTAATCTCATTTTAGTGATAGAATTTTTGTATAAGTGGGACTTCTAAAAGTCTTTTTTACGAAAGCATTGAGAAAATCAATCGTACAGATTATTTTGCTAAAATCACTACTTACAGCACTTTATATATACTCACGGATTAGGAATTTTAGAAGTCCCTATAAAACAATAACTCGGAACAGAATCATTATTTCCTATCTTTACTTTATTATTGGCTTAAAATTTATCGTTATTTTTTCCAACTAACATCTTCTTTGAACACCATTATCATTTTTCAAATGACATGATGCTACCGGATTATCCTTTGTCGGTGTTGGACAATCATCTGAACATTTTCCTTTAGTACAATTGTTTGTACAATTCGTGACATTTGTAAATCATAAAACCATCCCCCTTTTTATATTTTGTAAAATTATCTCACTTAATGAAGTAAAAACTATCTAAGCAAACACAACAAATATGTCTACACTCGTTTCATATCCTATCCAGTATATAAATACTAATTGAATAATATTCTCATTATTAGAATATAATAATGATTAAAAAAAATCAATATTATAAATAAATGCATCCTGAAAATTTTCCTTTGTTAACACTATGTCTATTCAATAAACCCTTAAACTTGCATTGAAAAACCTATATTTTGTTGCTATTATAGTGAAGATAGGATTATACAAACACATTACTTTTGACTATGAAATTTGTAAAATACAGTATGCGAAAGTAGGCATTAAATAAAAGAAACTCTTGTTATAAAGAGGTGTATTTTGCTTTCTTTATAACATAAAATTGCATTCAAATAATTCCAGAGACATTATTTTAGTGGATAACAAAATAAAGGTAGAAATTAAATGACTGCCAAAAACAATATTACTCAGAAAAAGCATGCTTTAAGAGTTCAGATTGATGTTTATTTCTAAAGGAAAATATTATTATTTTAATTCATTCAAAAGCAGTTGACTTTTTTGAGTATACCTTATGAAACTCAAGTAATGGCATACAGCAGTTATCAAGGGATAAGTCACTATCACAAGAGCAGTGAAACCCCAATCAAATCTTCTAAGAAACATCTTTAAAAATTCAATTACATTTGACTGTGAAAAAGGATTTTTTAATTGTAAGTCAATCTATAATGAAAATAATATAGATATTTTTTCAAAATAAGCTCGCATAACAGGATTTAAATACTCTCTGTTGCGATTCGGATATACATTAGACTTTGCCAACATATGGAGAATTAAGCGAACATGAGGTGATCCTCGTTTAGAGATTTTATTGTTTTTCCTATTGTATGTTCCACTTTGAGATACTCCTAGATCCAAGTCAAAGAAGACAACTAATTCTTTCGGTTTCGAGAAATTGAATATATCTCCAAGCTCCCTTTCAAAACGACATCCACAAGACTTACAATCATATCTAGTTTTCTTTAAATGAATAAGACATTTCTTTCCATGGATATGAGTATCCTTAATCTTTTGAATTCTATGATCATGGGCCCAAATTCTTTTAGAACCACAGTGAGGACAAGTATCCATCTTTTTAAAACAGAAGTATAGACATGAATAAAATCATTATCATCATAAAAGCTATCAAAAATTACATATTTAAAACCTAA
>CABTZF010000047.1 GCA_902489255.1 uncultured Peptoniphilus sp.
TCGAGTCTCTCTTTTCATTTAAAAATCAATACATATACACTAATAAACTATCAAAACTAAAATAAACAAAAAACTACTAAAAATAAGCAAAGCTAATTAAACCCCAAAAGCTTTGTCAAATTTTTCTATTTAAAAAATAATCACTATTACATACAAACACAATTTATTTTTTAAACAAATGCAAAATCTTCATACACAATAATTTCTCTTTAAGGTTTTTATCTTAGGATAGCTATCTTTAGCAATAAAATCAAGTTTTATTTAAAAGCAATACCCTCAATACTTACAATAACACTTTAATTATGAACCCTAATCTCCCTAGAAACACAATTATAAAAAGTATCCATCACTTAATAGAAACATGACTATTAAAAGCATTATTACATTAAAGGTAAAAAAATCACACCTTTAAAATCCAACAAATTTATATTGTTAATATTTTGCACTTATATGAATCTTCAAGCCTTATTTTTTAGTTATTCTAGGTTTAGGACTAAATTAGTATAAATGCAAATTTTTACATATGAATATCAGTTGAGAATTTTCTTGCCGGCAGATATTATAAAGCTTTTAAGAACTAACTAATTGACGTAAAATTTTAAATAAATAAAAAAATATATCTCAAAAGAAATAAAACTAATGTAGATAGGCTTAGAAGAAAATATTTGCAATTTCTAAATCTATATGTATAATTAATATACCAATAAAAATCTATTAAAATCTATTAAAAATTATTAAAAAACACAAAAATTATCATACCTAGCAAATAAAAATTTTATTTGTATATCAAGAAAAATTTTTGCAGACTTTTTACCCTATAAATTTTGAAGTGAGAAAAATTCACTTCTAAAATCGAAAAAGTAAAAAGTTACAGAAGAAAAGAAAAAGTCCTTTTCAAAGCAAATAATTGATAAAGGAGTGATAATAAAATGTATCTACTTAAAAAGAAATTAGGTACAAAGTTTTGGATAATATTACTTGCCTTAACAATACTAATATCTGCATTTACTATGCCTGTTTTTGCAGCTGGTCAGTCAAAAGACCCAATGCCACCTGCAAAGAAAGAAGAAACATTAAAGAGTGCACCTATAAGCCTTAAGGAAATTGAGGAACCCATACCTAATCCCCAATATCAATATTATCTAAATCACAAAGAGGAATTTACTTATGGCTACATACCACCAAAGTATATCTTTCCTCAAGAAAAGACAAGAAATATTAGGACTAGAGCCGCAAGCCCAGCTGCTAACATCAGAAAATATGATTCTAGAAGTAGTGACACTAATTTAAATCGTTTTGGAAGAGACGTTATAACTCCACGAAAAGATCAATTTTATGCAGGAACTTGTTGGGCACATGCAGACTTATCAGTAGTAGAAACATTATTAAAAATAAAAGACGGAAAAGACTACGACTTATCAGAAGGTCACATGGCATATAACTCAAGTGATAATACAGATCTTAAAAGTGGAGGAATTGAAAGAATAGCCTTATCCTACTACGCTAGACTATCAGGACCTGTACTAGAATCTAAATTTCCAGCTTATGTAATAGACGAAAATAACCCAAAGGATAGTAATCAAAGGGAATTTGCTCCAGAAAGAGCAGAACTATTACCTGAAGGGGAAAGAGATACTTTTAAAATAATGGGAGATGCCTATAATAAGAAGCTAGATTTTTTTGTTACAAAAACTTTAAAGTTAGACTTAACATTAGAAAATCTTAAAAAATGTATCTATGAAAATGGATCAGTAGCAGCATACTACTTTATAACAGAAGATGGATATAGCCAAGATGTTCTTGGAGGTAGATGGATTGATAAATGGTCAGTTGCTAATAATGGAGTTCGTTACCACTATATAAAAACATATTCAAATGGTAAAGAGATGACGATAAATCATGCAGTAGCACTAATAGGCTGGGATGATGATAAGGAAATTACAAATAAATTAGGTGAAACAGCAAAGGGAGCCTTTTTAGTTAAAAATTCAGTACCTGCACCACCATATAATAGAGATGATACTCAAAGAGGATATCAATGGGTTTCTTATGAAACCTTTTTAGGCAAAGACGACATCTATATGGATAGAATTATATCAACACCAATAGAAGTTAGACCTATTAGTCAAGAAGAAAAAGATAGTTTTAAAAATGTGTATAATGCTTCCAAAATTCGTGGAGAAGGCTTAGGTAAATCAAAGTATCTAAAGGGAAATCTAAATAAAGGCATAAATATATACAATAGAAATAACACCGATGCGGAAACTATTAAATATTTAACTTATATCAACGAGTCAGAAGATGCTCCATATACAATTTATATAACAGAAGATCCTAATTTATTAGAAGGGGAAATTAAAGATATAGGAAATGGAGTAAAGAAGGAAACGCTAAAAGATATACCAAGTGATAAATGGATAGCTTTAGCAAGTGGTACTTTTAGAGAAAAGGGATACAATACAATAGAAATAACAAAACCCTATACTATAACTAAAGATAAATTTGCCTTAAAAATAGAAATAGAGGCAAAAAATTTAGGTGCATCGGATGTAGGTTTAAAAGATGAAAACGCACCAACGATTTCATATTGGTATAACGATATGAATCAAGAACCATTTTTCCAAGAAACAATAAATAATTATAAAATTTTCCTAGGAGCTATAACAGTAAAACCTAATGAGTACAATGTAGAAGTAACTAATGATGGCAATGGATCGGCAACAGTAGATAAGGAAAAGGGAATAAAGGGAACAGTAGTAAATCTAAAAGCACAAGCAAACCAAGGCTACGAATTTGACAAATGGGAAGTAGAAGGAGCGACAGTAGCAGATCCACAAGCATCCGAAACAATCCTAACTATAGGAGAGGGAGATGCAAGTGCAAAAGCAATCTTCAAAGAAATTCCTCCTACAGAATACACAGTAAGCTTTGAAACAGATTATGGAACAAAACCGGAAGACCAAAAAATAAAAGAAGGCGAAAAAGCAAAAGTGCCACAAGGATTTGAAAAAGACACAACAGAAATCCTAGACAATGCAAGTGGAAAGACCTATGTATTCAAAGGCTGGTTTATAGGCACAGAAGAATACAACTTTGAAAAAGAAGTAAAAGAAGACAAAACCCTAACAGCAAAGTGGGAAGAAAAAATAATCCCAGTAGCAGAATACACAGTAAGCTTTGAAACAGCCTACGGAACAAAGCCAGCAGATCAAAAAATAAAAGAAGGCGAAAAAGCAAAAGTGCCACAAGGATTTGAAAAAGACACAACAGAGATTATTGACAGCACAAGTGGCAAGAATTATGTATTCAAGGGTTGGTTTGAGGGCACAGAAGAATATAACTTTGAAAAAGAAGTAAAAGAGGACAAGACCCTAACAGCAAAGTGGGAAGAAAAAATAATCCCAATAACAGAATACACAGTAAGCTTTGAAACAGATTATGGAACAAAACCGGAAGACCAAAAAATAAAAGAAGGCGAAAAAGCCACAGCGCCACAAGGATTTGAAAAAGATACAACAGAAATCCTAGACAATGCAAGTGGCAAGACCTATGTATTTAAGGGCTGGTTTGAGGGCACAGAAGAATATAACTTTGAAGAAGAAGTAAAAGAAGACAAAAAACTAACAGCAAAGTGGGAAGAAAAAGCAGCAGCAGAAAAAGCTCTTGAAGAAGAAAAAGGCAAAGCCAAAGAAGAAATAGACAAACTACCAAACCTAAGTGGCGCAGAAAAAGACACATACAAAGGCCAAGTAGATAAAGCAACAGACAAAGCTGGAGTAGACAAAGCTGTAGAAGATGCAAAAGAAA
>CABTZF010000048.1 GCA_902489255.1 uncultured Peptoniphilus sp.
AAAATTTAAAAGGAAAAGAAGCAATAGAATATATTAAAAAAGCTAAAGAGCCTTATTCAGGAAAGATAACAGAAGATTTAATTTATAATGGCACAAAAAAATATAGAGAAATACTAAGAGAATATAATGTTACTGATAGGTCTGAATTAAAACCTGAAATTAATACAAAGAAGCTTATGCCTATAGAACATATAAGTAAGAAAGTAAATGAAGTATTCACTGATTCTCAAAGTAATAACCTTCCTCCAGTTTTAAGCATAGATATCAATGATACCAAATATTTTTACAATAAAGTATTTGATTATCTAAATAAAGTAATTGAAAATGAATATCCTAATAAAGCTCAGAATCAAATTATAGAAAAATCTGAAAAAGCACTGAGTAAAATAAAGACTCCATATGAATATTATGGATATTATAGTACAGATGCAAATGATTATAGAGGATTTTATAATACGATAATAATAATTTTAATGGTTGTAGTAGCAGCTCCAATATTCTCGTCAGATAGTGAGAATGATTTAGATTATATATTTAAAACAACTAAATATGGCAGAAGAAAGTTTGCCATCTATAAAATCCTAGCAATACTTACGATTTCGGTATTAACTTTGCTCTTAGGAAACTTCATACAAGGCTCTATATTAGACTATGCTTTTGGAACAGAGTATAAAAAGACTTCTGTTCAGATGATGTTTAGTGCTTTAAGTTTGCATAATTGGAACTTTGGACAGTTTAATAAATATATGCTTATTTGTAATAGTATCATATTGATTTCAACCATTCTTGCTACACTAATTATTTCTGTATTAAGTAAAAGAAAAGTTGAATCCATAATGAAATCAATTTTATTAGCAGTATTTCCAACAATAATTTCTCCTATTGGTATGATTAGTGCTATAAACTATATTTTTCCATCTTCAGGAGTAGGACTACTCAATTCATTACAAAATCAAATAGCTGATTTTAATTTTGTAAATGTTTTTGGAAATTGGATGAGTTCATCAAGTCTTATAATGATATCAGCTGTAATATATATTATTATTTTACCAAGTTTAGTAGTAATGATGTATTCAAAAATTGGAGGTAATTATGGACTTAATAACCCTAGAAAAAGAAAAGTTAGAAAATAAGTACAAAGAGTTATGTAAGGAAGAATATCCAGGGAGATTAGGCAAAACATTTAAAACAAAATATAATTTTTACTATTATGATAGTGGTACTGGTAAAGTAGCACAAATAAATGAAAATGTGTATAAAGTCTTAACTAAATTTTTAGAGAGCGAAAATTTCTTGGATTTTATAAAACTTGATATGTCTGAACAAGAATTTTGTGAGGCTATAAGTGAAATAAAAGATGCGATTAATAAAGAAAGTATACTCTCAGCAACTAAATTTAATTGTTTGACTGGAAAAACTTATGAACAAATTGATGAGATAATAGATAATAAGATACAAAATGTTACCTTAGAGGTTACAGAGAAATGTAATTTAAGATGTAAATATTGCATCTATAATGAATCTCATCCTGAATACAGAGCTTTTGGTCATAAGAATATGGACTGGGAAGTAGCAAAAAAAGCTGTTGATTTTTTAAAAGCTCATTCACAAAATTCTGATGAACGTCATATTGGATTTTATGGTGGAGAACCATTAATAAACTATGATCTTATAAAGAAAACAACAGATTATGCGAATAAGTTATTTGATAAAATGACTTATTCTATGACAACAAATGCTACTTTAATGAATGAAGAAATTGCTGATTATATTATGAAGAATAAATTCAATATTATAGTAAGTTTAGATGGATATAAAGAACTTCATAATAAAAATAGATTGTTTGTTACTGGAGAGGGAAGTTTTGAAAAAACTATTAATGGATTAAAAATTTTATTGAGATCAGCAGAAAAATATAATAATAAAGAAAACATTACCTTAAACATGGTAATCGAAGGACCTGATTATGAGAATAAGTATGATAAGATACAAGTTTATTTAAATGAATGCGATTGGTTGCCTAAGAATATAAACATATTAACATCTTCCATAGATTATGGACCACATGAAAGCATATATACAAGACCACAATCTTATGAAGAAAGAATGATTTTAAAAGATTATTATGATCCAATTTTATCGTGGGATGAAAAAAATAAAATAAGGAATAAAGATAATACTAATGAAATATTTACAGATGCTGATGTAGATAAGGCTATGATGATTATACACAAAAGATTATTATCTGAAAAGCCTGTTAAAAAATATGGGATGAATGGTTGTTGTGTCCCTGGAGAAAGACGAATATATGTTACAGTAGACGGAAATTTCAAAATTTGTGAAAAGGTAGGAGATATTCCAGAGATAGGAAATGTACATAAAGGGTTTGATGAAAAAAGAATAAAAGAATTATATTTTGATGATTTTATTAAAGAATCTAGCAAATATTGCAAAGACTGTTGGGCTATTAATTTATGTACTTTATGTTATGTAAATTGCTATGATCAATATGGCACACATTTTTCTTATAGACATAATTCTTGTAGAAGTGAAAGAAAATATTTATTAGATAGCTTGATAAAATATCATGAGATATTGGAAGAAAATCCAGATGTACTCAAGGAATTTAACGAAATTGAGTTTCAGTAAAAATGATATGAATTAGATAAGTATATATGTATATATATATTTAAATAATTGAGAAGGAGGTGAGAATGTGAAATTTATAAATCCTATAGGAAGACATCCGGGCAGTGGAGCTCAACCACAAGCATGCATGTGTTCAACAGGTTTTGCTGGATATCGTGGCAACAATGATAGTTGTATTCATTGTGGCTGTGGTTGTGGCGGTAAAGGAGAATATAGAACTGGTAACAGAGTTCGCGCTTTAAAAACTCCAAGAGCATCATATTAATGATGAATCATAGAGGCTCACAATATATAGAAATTTTAGTCTATATTTTGTGGGCTTCTATAATAATTATAAATAATAAGACTAGTTTGCTTTGTCAAAGCTGTAAGGGAGGTATAGTTTATAGATTATGAATATATATATACAGGAACTTAAAAGATTTTTATTTAAAAAATCGGTAAGAGTCTTTTTGGGCATGGGTTTAGTTTTTACTTTTTTGATATCATTTATTACTTATGTAAGTATACAATATGATGATATAAGTTCTGGAGATACAATTACTTATTTTGGTAAAGAGGCTATAGAACACTTTAATGAGGATAGTAAAGATTCTATAGGTTATTTGACAGAAGAAAAAATAACTAAAGTAGTAAAATCTTATAAAGAAATATTAAATAATGAAAATGTAAACAGTAGAGAAAATTTATCAGAGGATGCTAAAAAAAATATATCGAAATTTGATCCTATATTAAGAGTAATAACATACCCATATACAATTACAACATCTGGAAGTTTACTTGATGTAAACGAACTTGATACAGAAAAAGATTTAAATTTTTATCAAAGTTGTAATGATGCGTTGAAAAAAGACATAGAACAGAAATATAACAACGACAAGATAACAGAATTTGCTCTAAAAAAATATGAAGAGGTTAATAAACCATATTATTATGCAGGGTATTTTAGTGAAGATACACTATTTTTCGTAATGATATTTGTAACAGTATTATCATTAATATGTATATTGATTTCATCACAATGCATTGTTGAAGATAAAGAAAATTACCTAGATTCAATTTTTAGAACAACTAGAAATGGAAGAAATAAATATATTTGCAG
>CABTZF010000049.1 GCA_902489255.1 uncultured Peptoniphilus sp.
AGAGATAAGGTAAAGTTAAAATCAAGTTATAAAATAAATAGGTTAAACATTTGATTTTATGGAGAAAGCAAAATGTGTGAAAATAGAAAATCATCTTTAATTATATTAAATATAAATGGGGAGCAGTTTATTCTAGAAAGTGATACAGAACTCACAAGGGATAAGAAAAATTATATTGAAGCAATATGTGAGACAATGTACGATGAAAGTAATGAATGGTATGAAGATATTTACGATATGTCACCATATGATATAGCTGAGCTATTTGAAAAAACAGTAAAAGACGAAGTAGGAATAACTGTTACATTTAAAGCGATAGACCTCGAAGTATCTATTTTAGAAGACTAGAAATAAGGTATTAATAGGCGATAGAAATTAAAAACTCTCAAAAGAGAAATCATCAAGTATAATACTTCAAGCACAATTCCAATTAAAAGCACTCTATAAAGACAATGCAGATACAATCGTACGAAACTGTGATTCTACACTCTTTTTAGGAGTAAAAGAAAAAACAACAGTAAAAGAATTATCTTAAACCTTAGGAAAAGAAACTATAGACTTATATAACACATTAAAACAAGATCAAATCAAAATTTTTTGGTCTAAATTACCAAAAAACTAGCAAGGAACTTATGAGCCAAGATGAAATAACTGTAATGGATGGTGGTAAGTGTATATACCAGCTAAGAAGAGTAAGACCTTTTTTATCATATAAATTCGATATAACCAAGCATAAGAATTATAAGATTATTGAAGTTTATGATAATAGAAATGTATTTGATGTAGAGAAGTATTTACAAAAAAAGATGGAGTTAGGTTAAAAGAAAACATGATTATAAATATAGTAGAGTAGGTGAACACTTATATTTAGGCAATATCGAAAAAGTATGCACAAAAGTTAGCAGATTTAAATTTATATTGATGATAAAACATAATTGTAAAATAGATAGTTAGGAAAAATAGATAGTTAGGAAATGAAAAATAAAAACCGGAAAAATTTAATAATAGTGACCTTAATGATTGGGTTGATATTTATAACTTCTTGTTCTAAAGAAAAAAATGTTAAAAGTGAAGAGTTTCATTTGTTTAAAGAAGAGATGTCATCAAATAAAAAAATAGGTGAGATTCAAATAAAATTTTTAAGACCATCCTTATATATTAATTTTGTTACATCTGAAAATTTTAAAATTAATGATGTAAAAAAAGTAATAGATAAATTAAAACCATTCATAAATACCAATCACATGGATGAAATTGCAAGTAAATATTGGGTAAAAGATACAAAAGTATCTACTGTATATATATCTTTTTATAATGGGAAAATAGATAAGAATGACACAAGAAAGAATCTCGCGTATAGTATATATACAAAGTATTATAAAACCCATGTTGTTGATGATAATCCTTTAAATATAGATGCTTATAGCACATGGTTTATAGAAGTTGATGGGAAAGAATATCAACTTGAGGATTACTTAGACGGAGATTATTAAAATTGGTATATTTTTATCTAAGAGTAGTAATACATTTCTTGTCTGATAAATTTGATATTACAAAGCATAAGAATTACAAGCTGTTGGAAGATTATGATAAGAAAAACTTGTTTGATGTGGAAGAGTATCTAACAAATAGAGATAAGGTAAAGTTAAAATCAAGTTATAAAATAAATAGGTTAAACATTTGATTTTACGGAGAAAGCAAAATGTGTGAAAATAGTAAACCATCACATTCATGGGGTGGTGCAAGTAACTTCCAGAAACATTGGAGTAAAAGAGTAGGAACACGCTCATCATCAGGCGATTCTAAGGTAGGAGATCCAGTTAGCCTTGATTATAATGGAGATGGACTTGCTGATCATACTGTAATTATTACTACTGTCAATAGTAGAGCATCAAGAGACGTTTTGTATGCAGGGCATACATCAGATCAATTTGAAGCAAAAGGGAAATCATTAGCAAGCTTATTTGACTATTATGAAAAGATATGGATTTTCCCTCTTTCTTAATGTGAGGAGTTAAAAATAAATGAGTAAAAAGATTAAGAAAATTATACTGATATTTGTTTTAATTTTATTGATAGCTATATTATCCGTTATAATTTCCTATAAAACATTTAAGGTATATAATCCATTTGTACCATTAAAAGGAATATTTGAGATAGTAACAGTTAAAGAAGATTATGTTCAAATATGCGAATATCCTAAAGTAATTGTTGCAAATAAAAATACTTCATTGAAAGATTATATGACGGAGTTAGGATATAGTGAAACTAATACAGAACTATTAGATAAGTTTATTCATGAGTTTACGTTAGCAGAGCATCAAGAATATGTCGAAGAAGTCATAAAAAAACATTATGCTATTTGGATATGGAGATAGAGTATATAAATGCAATTGAAAACAGTGAAAATACACCTAAAGAAAATAGATCTTTAGGTGTATTTTTTTGCCCAAAAGAGGAGGATTGAATGAAAAAATATCATGAACGAGACTCTCCTTAAAAAAGTAAATAGTTATAGTATCAGGACATCTAATAAATAGGTGTCCTTTTTTTATTGCCAAAAGAAAAATAAATAGAAAAAGGAGAAGTTATGGAAAAAGAAATGCTCAATATTAATGGAAATTTAGTTAATGAAGCTAAATTTTCAGAATTTCAAAAAGATGGAGAAAGTGTTCAAGTAGCAAATTTTGCTCTTGTTAAAAATTATGGAAAGGGCAAGGAATATACAAATTGCTCAGTATATGGAGAAAAGGTAGAAATTGTAAAAGAATTTGAAAAAGGAGATCTAATCCATGTCTTTGGATATTTCAAAGAAAACAAAAAAGGAGATAAGGTCTACAAGAATTTTATAGTTAAATCACTAAACAAAATAGAAAATAAAAAAGAAAACGAGGAGGAATAATATGGAATTTTTTACAGCTGGAGTTGGAGTTTTAAAGACACTTGTAACTGCAATTGGTGCAGGTTTAGGAGCATGGGGAGTTATTAACTTGATGGAAGGTTATGGTAATGATAACCCTGGTGCTAAATCTCAAGGTATTAAGCAGCTTATGGCTGGTGGAGGAATTGTACTAATCGGTATTAAATTAATTCCACTACTTGCAAATGCTTTAAATTAGGAGAAAGTCTATGTTTGGTATCTTTGACAAGCTAACTGAATTTTTTAAGGATATGCTACTCGGAGGTATCAAAGCAAATCTTGAGTCCATGTTCTTAGATATAAATGACA
>CABTZF010000050.1 GCA_902489255.1 uncultured Peptoniphilus sp.
CACCCCTTGGTATTTGCTAGCAACTATATTTTATAGGAATGTGATTTCTATGTCTATTTTTTATACATGTCCATACAAAAATAGTGCTGATGATTTTTCACCAACACTATTTATTTAATTCATATTTTTTTATTATTTTTTCCAGTAAATCAGAATTTCGTCTATTTAAAACGTACCACTTATTATCCACTCTTAAAATCTGACCACTTTTCACAAATTCTATTTTTTTCCCTGAGTTTAAATATACATTTATATAATTTATTACATCTGCAGAAGAATCCCTATTAGATATTTTTCCTCTTAATCTGTTTAGTATAACTATTATATCCTTAATTTCCCTGGAGTTTTTTATTGTTTGCATCACGTCGTTTTTATTTGCAATAATTTCAACATATTCTACATCCTTAATATTTATATCGACCAATCTATTTCGTGAAGATATGATAGAAGTTCCTGCAAATATTAATATTCCAAAAAATAAAATCAGAATAATTCTCCATAAATTCTTTTTTCTTTTTTTCTTTCTCATTATATCGTTAATACTCCGTTCATAAAGGTATAGGCTCGCCCGCCGACTCTTACAATATCATCTTTTTCATTGTATTGAGCTATAACTCTTGATACCCTGTCCATATAAGTCCCTTGAATTGAATAAATCTTGTCGGACTTTGAATATCCATTATGATGAAGATAATACATAGTTGCTGCTGTTGAAGTCCCTGATCCGGTTTCTTCATTAATTCCAATTGCCGGAGAAAAAGTTCTTTGGTGAATGTTTATACCATCTTTTGTGGTGAAAACATGGTAAGAAATAATATCCAACTCATAAGAAAGATTTTTGGCTTTATTAAAATCTATATCCACACTTTTTAAAATTTCTTCATTTTTAACTGGAATAATAATATCGCAAAGCCCTGTTGAGATTATTTCAGGCATACAATCTACATAGGGTAACCCCAAGTCTTTATTTTGTAGTCCCAAAATTTCTAAGACCCTGCCTAATTGTTCTATTTTTTCCTTCTTCTCCATCTTCAAGTTCATATAGATATTTTTAATTTTATAATTTTGATACTCTAATTCAACATTTACCTTGCCGGCTGCGGTGAACTGTTTTATTTTATTTATTCCCTCTTCAATTGGAAGTATATATTCATTTTCCGCAATGGCATAAAAAGTAGCCATTGTTGCATGTCCACAAAGTTTTATTTCCCTACTTGGTGTATAAAATCTCGTATCATATTCGCCTGTATCTAATCTTTTAATAAAAACACTTACAGATTGATTTATGTCTTTTGCAATATTTTGCTTTTCTTCCTCAGTTAAATCTCCCTTATCAATAATGACACCTGTGGAATTTCCCTTAAAAGGCTTATCTGTAAAGGCTGAAACCAGATACATATTATAAAATCTAGTCATCTCTCATTTTCCTCCCAATATTAAATCACAAATTCTTTCAAGGTCTTGGTCGCTATAATATTCTATAAGTAACTTCTTGTGTTTTCCTCTCCCGCTAAAATCGACCTTTGTCCCTAAATGGCTTGTTAATTTGTCTTTAATATCATTTTTAAATATGTCTAAATTTTCCTTCGTTTTCTTTGATGTTTTCTTTTCAGTGCTTGCAACGGAAATTGAATTTCTAACAATTTTTAAAGCTTCTTTATATTGTTTGTCTTTATCTTTTATTGCCAATAAAGCCCTGCCATGTGATGATGATATTTCTCCTTTTAATATCATATCAATTACACGACTGTCTAAGTTTAATAATCTCATTATATTGCCAATATATTGTCTGCTTTTGCCGACTTCTTTAGCTAAATCTTCTTGTCTTAAATTGTATTCTTCTATTAAATATTTAAAGGCCCTTGCTTCTTCTATTGAATTTAAATCTTCTCTTTGAATATTTTCAATTAAAGATATTTTATCTAATGATTCTTTTTTCATATCTTTAACAACTGCCGGAACTTTTTTTAAGCCTGCCAGCTTAGCAGCCCTTAATCTTCTTTCTCCGGAAATTACAAGATAATTATCCTTTTCCTTTTTTACAACCAAAGGTTGAATAACTCCGTAATTTTTTATAGATTCAGCTAGCTCTTCCAAAGCCTTTTTTTCAAAAATTTTTCTGGGTTGGTCACTATTAGTCTTAATTGCATTTATATCAATTTCTAGCAATCCACTATTTTCAGATTCCCTGGGATTAATTATATTTTCAATTTTTTCTTCAGAAGATAAAAAGTTTCCAATTCCTCTTCCCAAACTTCTTTTTTTTATCATCTTACTCCTTCAATCTCCTTAGCCAAATTAAAATATGCTAGTGCACCTTTTGAATTAGGATCATATTCAAAAATACTCATTCCAAAAGAAGGTGCTTCAGCCAGTCTTACATTTCTAGGAATTATTGTCTTATAAACTTTGTCTTTGAAAAAATTCTTAACTTCCTCAACTACCTGCAAGGAAAGATTGGTCCTACCATCATACATACACATCAAAACCCCACCAATTTTTAAATCCCCATTAAAATTACTCTTAACAAGATTGATTGTATCCATGAGCTGACTAACTCCCTCCAGGGCATAATATTCACATTGAACCGGTATGATAATATAATTTGATGCAATTAAACTCATCATTGATAAAATTCCTAGAGAAGGTGGTGAATCAATTAATACATAATCATATTTATTCACTAGAGGGTCAAGTGACTTCTTTAACCTATATTGCCAATTTCCATTTTTGGCAAGTTCGATTTCCACTCCTGCAAATTCTCCATTAGAAGGTATAATGTCTATATGCTCATAATTAGTTTTATAAATAGCATCTTTATTATCTTCCATTAAAAAATCATATATCATCATATCAAAATCTATAATTCCCATACCTGATGTTGAATTGCCTTGGGGATCCATGTCCACTATTAGGACTTTTTTGCCTAATTTTGCAAATGCATGGGAAAGATTTATAACTGTTGTCGTTTTACCAACTCCGCCTTTTTGATTAAATACGGTAATAACAGTAGCCATTTCAAACCTCATTTCTATCTTTAATAATAACAGATTTTAAAAATTTTTTAAATAGAAAGTGTCAAATAAAAAGGCTCTATAATATCTGTTGGGGAGTAAAATCTTCAGCAGATATTTTTATGAAAAAAA
>CABTZF010000051.1 GCA_902489255.1 uncultured Peptoniphilus sp.
AGACTTTATAAATATCTTCAAAGCATAAAGATATTAAGTTTACGGAGAAAAAGGAGAATTTTTATCATCCTGATTTTTCTTTAATAAATAACATATTTTCATCCTTTATCCTCCATATTATATTTAAAGGTTTTACATAATTGTTCCTTCCTAAAAAGTTTTGTTCTATCACCTAAACGAGCAAAACCAAATTATCAATTACGAAAAATATATAACCTCATCGCATACCTCTTCTAAAAATTCATAGTCATGAGATATTATTAAAATCAAATCTTTCTCTTCTTTGAAATTCTTTATATTTTCAGCAACTACTTTCATGCTTGCATAATCTAATCCGCTTGTAGGCTCATCAAAAAACAACAGACTTTTATTTGAAAGTAAAGCCGATAGGATAAGTACCCTCTGTTTCTGCCCTCCCGATAAAGTGTGAGGGTTCTTTTTCTTTAACTCGGCAATTTGCATATCTGCCATGCAAATATTTATTTTTTCATCGTCTGTATCCGCTGTTAAATTTATTTCGTCATAAACTGTATCCGTAAACAGCTGATTATTTACTTCTTGCATAACTAATAAACTGTTTTTGATTCTGTTTTTGGAGCTTAATTGCCTACCACACTTGTAAATCCTTCCCGAAGACTGTTTCTCAAGTCCGCAAACAATTCTTGCAAAAGTAGACTTTCCTATTCCATTTTTTCCAATTATTCCTATAATCTTTCCCCTTTTAAAGTTTAGGATATCTATCTTCAAAATAGTTTTCTTTTTTCTTTTATATAACAAGTCATATATTTCCAACTCAGTTACATTTTTCAATGTATTCGTTTTTCTTTTAAAGTTTCCATCTTGAAGTTCAGTATGTCTGAGCCCTGCTTTTAATCTTTCTTCTTCAGTTAAATTTTGAATTTCTTCCATACTGTATTCTTTGATTATTTCCCCACTCTCCAAATATATTGCTCTATCAACAACATTTTTCAGATACCATAGTCTGTGTTCAGCGATTATAATTGTTTTACCTGCCGCTTTCAGTTTTTCTATTATTTTTGATAGTTCTCTCATAGAGTCAATATCCAAACTGGAAGAAGGTTCATCAAAAACAAGTACTTTCGGGTCTAAAGCGAACACACTTGCAATTGCAATTTTTTGCTTTTCTCCACCTGAAAGTTCAAATATATTTCTGTTCATTAACGCTTCAAGGTTGAATATGTTTTTAACTTCCTCAATCTTTTTGTTTATCTCTGCCCTATCCAATCCATAATTTTCTAAACCAAATGCAATTTCGTCAGTTGTATTGGTTGTATAGAATTGTGTTTTGGGATTTTGAAAAACCGAGCCTACATTCTTAGATAATTTATAAATTGGTGTAGTAAATGTATTCATACCATTGACCATAACACTGCCGGAAATGTCCCCATCATAAAACTCAGGTATTATGCCGTTCATAAGCTTTAATAGAGTCGACTTTCCGCAACCGCTCCTGCCACATAGAAGAATGCATTCCCCTTTTTTGATTTTCAAGTTTATATCTTTTAATGAGTAATCAGATCCTCCCTTGTACTTAAAACTTAATTCTCTAATTTCAATCATAAATCCCACCCTGACACTTTCATAAATATTACTATTGATAAAATTAAAATCATAAGAATTAAAACGCCAATGTCATTTTTTCTAATCTTAATTAGGTATCTACTTGTTTTTTGAACAGGAGCATCAAGCCCCCTTATAATGGCTGATTGGGATAGCTCATCCCCAATTTCTATTACACTTACGAATAAGGGTACAAAAAAGTATTCCATTGTCGCAGCAGGTCTATGAAATAAATTATAAATACTAATGCTAATCCCTCTTGTTTTCATCGCCATATTTATATGACTCCATTCGTCTTTAATAGTAGGCAAACATCTAAATATTACAGAAATCATTATGAGTGAGTCTTTTGAAAGTTTTAATTTTTGTAAAGTTGCTACTGCACTGGAAACAGATGTGGAATTTAAAATCCATTTACCCACAATAATACATGGCAAAAATTTTCTCCCAATTGCAAATAGGAATAAAATTAAATTCAAAAGAAAATTTATATTGAAATAGGCTAAAGTTTTTTCTAATACAAAGCTTATTACAAAGAATAAAATATACCTTATAGCGGATTTCTTATAGCCATCACTAATGATGATGGCAAGAAAAAATAAGCAAATAAGGCTTTGATATATCAAACCAAAACCTAAAAAAATTAAAATATTCGCACCTATAAGCAAGATAAGTTTTGTTCTGAGGTCATATTTTGACCCCGGAACAAACTTTGAATTTTCCATTATAAAACTCCTGCGGATTCCAACTTTTTATTTAATATTTTTTTTGTAAAATAAGAACCAATCAAAGAGAATATAAATGTTCCTATAATCATAACTGGTAACATCCATATTGGTGTCCATGCTCTTACTGTGTTACAAAAGCTTTGATCTAAGCCACCTTTTATTACACTTTCAAAAAACGCTTCTCTCATAACCCAAATTGGTAAGAATCCTCCAAATAAGTTTAGAGAAAAAAACATATGACTAATTGTATTTTTCTTAAAGTCTATATAATTTCCACCTTTTGCTATGAACATGGCAATTATTCCGGCAGGCACTGCCACTAATGGTGCAATTGGAATATGCCCAGTTGCAACTAATAAAATACTTGGTAAAATAGCTGCGATTACAATAGCAGTAGCTGACCTTGTCTTTGCAAGAAGCATATGATAGGTTGGTGCAGCAAATAGTGCTACAAGCATAGGCATTAGTAAAAATAAAACAGGGACAGGCATAGATATTGCCCCAATTACTGCATATGTTACAAAGTAAAGTGCAATTAAAACACCGGCTGTAACTGCGTTTTTTGATGATTTCTTTTGTGTTTTCATAAGTTTCCTCCCTTAAAATTGATTGTTACTGTACAATCTTCCATTCTTTAGACTTTTCTTGATAGTTCCATAAGTCTTTATATAGTCCTTCATTTTTAATAAGTTCTTCATGCTTCCCAACTTCCTCTACCTTTCCTTTGTTTAAAACAACAATTTTATCAGCTCCCATTACG
>CABTZF010000052.1 GCA_902489255.1 uncultured Peptoniphilus sp.
GATTTTATTCTTACACTATTTAATTATCATGTTTCTTGGCTACTTTTGAAGTAGCTTTTTTATTATATAATCCTCTTTTGTTTCTGTCAAGCTTTTTTTATTTCTTTTTTACGCTTTTTTTACTTGGATTATATCTGTCCTACGACAGCTTTTATATATTATCATCATTATTTGTTCTTGTCAATAAGTTTTTGAATTTTTTTTCAATTTCTTTTCTATTTTTTATGCCTAAATCCTTATAAAGCTTAGTTAAACAATTTTTTACAGTTTTTTCACTTAAGTATAGTTCTTGCCCTATAACTTTATTTGTCTTTTCTTCTAAGATTTTATATATTAACTCTTTATATCTCATGGGCAATTTATTAAAAGTGTCTTTGCTTTTTATGTTTTCATTTATATATACCATTATTTTGGGTTCAATATAAATTTCACCATTTAGATTTTTGCTTATGCACTCTAATAATTCTGTCTTTTTTATGTCATAAGTGATTTGAGAAATTTCTTTATTTATTAGACAATTATTTCGATTGGTTAGATATATTGTCTTGCCGGCAATTATTTCATCCTTTGAATTAGTTGTTATCAATAGGTTTACTTGCACGCTTTTATTTGTATTTTCCAAGATATCATATCTATCCTCTAAAATTTTTATAAATCCATATCGCACTATTTCATTTTCTATACTCAGCATTATGGTTTTTTTCATTTAATGCTCTTTACGCTTTCTCTAACAAGCCTTTGAGTTGGCAAAAATACATCTTCGCTTTTTACAATTTTTTCTTTATTTGATATTGTTTTTAAAATTTGTCTTATTGATATGGCTCCTATATCATAATATGGCATTTTTATTGTTGTTAACCTCGGTCTGTATACACCGGATAGGTATCCTCCGCCAAACCCTGTTACGGAAATATCTTCCGGCACTTTTATCCCGTTATATATTAAGACATTTATTAAGTTTATTGCTAGGGTATCATATGTTGAGAATATGGCTGTTATTTTTTCTTCTTTTATGGTCCTAAGAATATTTTTCTTTTCTCTCTCAATATTTTCCGGGCTCAATCCGCTGACAAAAATTTCTACTTTTTTAAGTCCATATTTGTCTATTGCTTGCTCATATCCTCTTATTTTAAATCTTTCAAGTGTTCTGTCTATATCTTTCTTTATTGCAAAGGACGCTATATTTTTATGACCGTTTTTATACAAATATTCTACCATTTCTTCAGATGCTTTAACAAAATCTATTGAGGCTTTATATTTTTTTATTTGGTAGAAATTATTTATCATTATATATGGTATTTTGCTTTCTTCTAATTTGTATTCAAGCTTTGAGTTTTCCAAATTTGATATTACAAGTATCCCTTCTACCTGCTTTTGTAAAAGAAGTTTTGCAAATTTGATTTCAGTTTCCGGATCTCCATAAGATGAGGACAGCAAAATATCATAGTTATACATTTTGCCAACTTCTTCCACTCCTTGTAATATCTGACTAATAAAATTTAAGCCAATATCTTCTACTATAACACCTATTAAGTTTGATTTTTTTGTTACTAAACTTCTAGCTACTTCATTGGGTTTATAATCCAATGCATCAATCGCATGAAGAACTCTCCTTCGTGCCTCCGGGCTTACAGGTTTTGAATCATTTATTACCCTTGATACGGTGGATATTGACACATCAGCCATTTTTGCTACGTCTTTGATAGTAGATGCCATATTAAGCCTCCTTTTTCTAATTTATCACAACTGTTAGGGCTTTTTCTAAAACCTTAAATTCCATAGGTAGATTTCCAGCCCTTTCTCCATCTAAATCTACAACTATATCTCTATTGCTTGTCATTTTTAAGTTCTTTGTTTTTAAATAAATTACTTTATTATGGTCTACATGCTTGCCGTTTAGTAGTGCCCTGACAAACTCAGGTATATCAAAAAATTCCATTCCTTTTATTAATATAACATCTAAGTAACCGTCGCTTACTTCAGCGGCAGGAGCCATTTTTTTAAAGCCTCCGACTGATGGGGAATTTGCAATTATAAATAGTGATATTTTTTCTTTTTCTTTTAGTTCTTCGCAGTCAACTTTAACTTCAAGTAAATTTTCTTTTTTAAACATCTCGCCCTTTAAAAGTTCCTTTGCACCTTCGATATAATATGCCATGGATCCTAAGGCTGTTTTTGTATCTTCGCTTGTTGTATAAGCGATTTCAGTTAATAGACCTCCTGCGGCAACATTTACAAATGCTCTTCCATTTGCCTGGCCTAAGTCAACATCCATTGTCTTTCCTTTTTTTAGCATATTGTAAAAGCTGTTTATATTTGTTGGCAATTTTAATGATGTCGCGAAATCGTTTACTGTTCCACATTGAAGTATCGCTAAAGGTTTTCTTCTTTTTGATTTTACCATACCGTTTACTACTCCATTTACAGTCCCATCTCCACCACAACAAACTACCATATCTTCGCCATCGTCTTCTTGTGCGAATTTTGATGAGTCGTTTTCTCTATGCGTAAATTGGAGAAGTATTTGGCAATCATCTTTGCTTAATAAGTTTATTAATTGCATAACTTTAGTTAAAGCTGTTTCTCTTCCTGAACTTGGATTGGCAATTATTTTAATTTTCTTCATATATTCCTCCAAATATTTTAAGTGTATTATACTATATTAGGCCCTTAAGTAAAAGTGATAAGATGAATTTCATAAGTGTTTTTTCAATTATCTACTATAATTTTTAATAATTTATTTTAAATTTATTCTCTTCATACCGAGATATGTATAAAAAGGTATTCCTAAGTATTTCTTTAAATGATTTTCCTATCTCTAAAAATATGGGCTCTATAATATCTGTTGGGGAGTAAAATCTTCAGCAGATATTTTTATGAAAAAAA
>CABTZF010000053.1 GCA_902489255.1 uncultured Peptoniphilus sp.
ACCAGCTTTAGATAACAAGACAGCAGTAGATAAAGACATCGAAGTAACTGGAACATTTGTTGTAAATGGAACACCTGGACAAACAGATTCTGATAAGTATGATCCTATAGGAAAAGACATAATTATAAATGTTGGCGGAACTCCAAATCCTGCAGATGGAATTTCAAACAAAGGTGATCTTCCAAAAGGAACAACTTTTGATTTTGATAAACCAGTTGACACAAGCACACCAGGAGTAAAAAGGGCAACTATAATTGTAACTTATCCTGATAAATCAACTGATATAGTTTATATAAGAGTCATAGTTAAGGATAAAACTACTCCTCCATCACCATATGAACCTGGAGATAATGGACATATATATGATCATGATCACAACCATAGATGGGTATTCCCAGTGGTACCAAATTATTCCGGTGTACCTTTTAATAACGTACAACCTTATGAAAATACTTTATGGTATATCTTTACTATTGACAGTTACAAATATCAAGAAGTTAGAAATAAAGTATCAACAGACTACACAATGGATGTAACTCCTGTTATTAGAAATAACAGAACAATGCTTCCTCTAAGATATGTAGCAGAAGCTCTTGGAGCAGATGTTGAATGGGATAATTCTACCAGAACAGCAAGATTTACTAAAGGCGGTTTGACTGCAAGTATTCAAATTGATGGCAATGAAATTGTTCTATCAAATGGGCAAACAGTTAAAATGGATTCAAAACCACTAAATATCAATAGCAGAATTTTAGTTCCTGTAGTAAATGTAGCTAACGTATTTGGCTTAACTAACGGAAATACTTTAGACGGAATTGACCAAGATATTGAATGGGATGCACAAACAAGAACAGCTACAATTTATATTAAAAGATAGTTGTAAATCAAGAAGGGACCGAGCAATCGGTCTTTTCTTTTACATATTTTGACAAAATGAAAATTTTTGTCGGATTCATTTTAAATTTTTTAGGTTAATAAGATGATATTTGTCAGTGTATAATTTATATATAATGTGTATTAAAAGGATCTGGAAATTATGGTAGATTTATTTACAAATGTTAATAATCATCTAATATATTTATTATTAATTGCACAAATGATTTTTTTATAATATTAAATAGTTAAAAATGATTACAAATTGAATAAAAATTAAAATATAAGTATTTATTTTAAATGCTTAACAATATTAACAAAAGTTATGAACACCATTTGCTTATACTATAATAAAGTTTTTGTTTATTTTATCCATTACCTATGGTATTATTATAATTAAGTAAAATGTTTTCATTATGGAGGTAGAAAATGAGTGAAAAGATAAAAAAATATGTTATTTTTGCAGCATTTATTATTGTTTTACTTTTATTATCTTTATCACATTTTTTTAGTAAAGATCTACTTTGGCCTAGTAGTGGTGAAAATAGATATTTTTCAGGAATTATTTTTCAAAATCCCACGGGGATTGAAGATTTAATTGTTACTAGAAGTGTTGAAAGGGAAAATAATGAATATTTAATAAAATATAATTATAATTTTTCTTATAAGGGTGAGGATTCAACTGCAAGAATTATGGGTCTACCTGTAAGGCAAATATATTTTGACGAAGATACCAATCCGGTACATTCGGTTGCAGAATTAAGGGGCGATTATGAAAAAATAAATAATACGCTTTTTAGTACAAAGTTTAAACTAAAGGATTATTATAAAAAATCCGCTAAGGATAACTATATTCCTTTGACAACAATTAGGATACCCCTTGTTGAGAGAGAGGGCAGTTATTCTTTTGATGCCTACTATAGACCTGAGAGCCTATTATTTTCCGGCGGCAGAATTGTTGAAAGGACTTCAATTTTTCTTACTAATGCAAGAGTTAGCGACTTCAAGGAATCTACAAAAATAACAGATTCTATTAAGGAAGCTTTTAATGATTCCGGTTTCTATGTTAATAAGTTGGAGCTTATAAATGATAAACTTGTTACAAGAATAAATATCGTAAATACATGTGCAACTATCGGATTTTTATTTTCTATGATTTTTTTAATAGCGATGATTTGGTTTAATAAGGCTAATCATTTTTATTATTTAATTCCGATGTTAGCGATTATACCAACTTTTTATAGATTTTTAGGAAAGGGCACTTCAAATTTGGGCATTCTTCTTATATATCCTATTCTCGGATTTTTAGCAGCTTTTAGCTCCAAGCTTATTTCCAAAGACCATGTGGAAGTTGAAAGCAAAGATTTGAAACAATCCCTAGCTTTTGCCCTTGTTTTTTATGCATTTTGTATATTATTTTTCATTATTCCAAGAGCCTTTATATAGCTTTTGAATTTTTATAAAGTTATATAACTTTTAGAGATTGGTAGGGACATATATTAAAATATAATAATTTAGTTATCAAAGCTTGCTTATGCAGGCTTTTTTATTGGCTTTATAATATCTGTTGGGGAGT
>CABTZF010000054.1 GCA_902489255.1 uncultured Peptoniphilus sp.
AGAGACTCGAATTAACGAGTCTCCCCAATATTTGACATAGAGCCATAAAAAATAAGACCATGGATTTTTTCTCCATGGTCTTTAAAATTTAAGCTAAATTATTTTGCTTCTTTAACAGTTTCTTTAACTTCTTCTTTAACTTCTTTAAGGTCTTTTTTCATTTCTTCTTTCTTTTCTTCTACCTTAAGGTCAGCCTTGAAACCAAGTTTTTCTTTAGCTTCAGCAAGATCCTTGATTTCGTTTTCGAATTGTTCAGCAGTAGCTTTTTCATCATCTAGTAGAGATTTTGCAGCTGCAATAGCATTTTCGAAGTTAGATTTTACTTTGTCGTCAGCTTTTTTGTAAGCTTCAGATTCACGAATTTCTTTTTCATTTACAAGTTCTTTCTTTAAAGCTTCTTTAAGTTCTTCTAGCTTAGGAGCAACTTTTTCTTCCTTAGCAGCTTCCTTTTCAGACATTAATAGTACAGTTCTTGTAGCCTTGTCATAGTCAACGCCAAATCCAAGAGCTTCGCCAAGATCTCTAAGCTTGTAGTAATTACTGCTGTCAATCTTGTAAGCAGTAGCAGTAAGAGCCTTGTCGCCAACCATTACCTTGTCGTTTGTAAGCATTCCTTTAGACATAGCCTTAACTTCTTTTTGGTCAGTTTCAGCAACCTTGTAGTCAGAACCCTTAGTTAGAGTAACCATTGCGTCCTTGTATTCAACACCAAATTTAGCCTTAGTGTCTTTTAAAACAGCAGCTAAATCTCTAAGTTTGAAGTAGTTGTATCCGTCAATATTGTATCCGTAGATTACAACATCTTTTCCGTCAAGTTTAACCTTTTGAGTAGTAGCTTTTACATCTTTAGCTTCAGTTTTAGTGTAAATTTGTGTTGGACCATCTACAGTTTTAATGATTTTAGCACCAGGATGTTCTTTTTCTATCTTTTCCTTAACTTCTTTTTCAATTTCTTTTCTAACATCATTAGCATCTTTTACAGCTTCTTTGCCTTTTTCTTTTGCATCAGTCATAGCTTCTTTAGCGTCTTTTACCATTTGTTCAGCCTTAGTAGGTTCTTTAACTTCAGTCTTAGCTTCAGTAGCAGCAAAAACTGGGCTTGCACTAGATAGTAGCATAACGCCTGCTAAAGATAGTGTTGTAATTTTTTTGTTCATTTTTTATTCCTCCTAAAAAGATAAGATAATTTCATTATACAGAAAAGGGGAGTGAAATCAATTCCAATCCCCAAATTTGTGACTTAATTTTACATTTTTAATAATTCTGTAACATTAATAATTAGAATAAGCGTAGACAAATCCACCGCTTGCATCTACAGAGACATCGCCAGACTTAGTGTAGTAATAATAAGTTCCAGGCTCAGGAAGAGCCATTTTTTGGTCTTTATTAAGTTCACTCTCTTTTAAAAATCTCTTTTTGTTTCCCACAAGGTCCATAAATTCACGAGCCACTTTCTTTGATTCTTCTTCACTTAAATGTTTTTCCAAGAAAGGATATTTTTCGTTAGGGAAGTAGTCAAACTTGTAAAATTCTAAATTATTATTTTTATCAAAGATAAATCTCATGGATAAATTCTTCTTTTCATAATCCTTTAAAAATAATTCATAAACCTTGCCATCGTCAACTTCTTCTACCCTCATGACACCATCCTTTAAGTAGCCTTCAAGGTCAGTAACCTTCCTTAGCTTGTCAATAATAGCAAGGTCCTTTCCGTCTTTAGATAAATCCACATCACGAGTAGGATCTTTTTCGTAGCCATTGTTAATTGCACAGTAAAACTCTTTTTCATTCCACTCAAGCTTAGCCTTCATGGCATTGGCAAGAGCCCTTGCAGGCACATAAACTCTGTCCTTTAAAATGAAAGTAGGAGAATCAATTGTGTAGACAATATCGTCAATCCTATACTCATTAGAATCGACATAAAAAACAATTTTCTTGCCCTTGTTGATAATCTCAACCTCTTTAGTGTCCCCCTTCCAATTAACATCGGCGCCTAAATTTTCAGAAACAAGGCGAAGGGGAATGTGGATTCTGTCATTTTTCACAATAAAGTCCTTCTCGAAGACAATATTGTTTATAACAAGGGTCATCTTTTTTTGACTCTTGGCACTTACGCCAGTGAAGAGAAAAATAAAAGACAACAAAAATAAAAATTTCTTCTTCATAAAATCACTCCTTTGCCTGATTATATCACTAAAAAACTCAAAAATAATTTACAATAAAGTTACGATTTAAAATAAAAAGGCTCTATAATATTTGTTGGGGAGTAAAATCTTCAGCAGATATTTTTATTAAAAAAAATTGCACTTAAAGGCACTTAGTCCTAAACTTAAAATAAGCAAAAAAATAAAGCTTGGAG
>CABTZF010000055.1 GCA_902489255.1 uncultured Peptoniphilus sp.
TAAATATGACACTTAAAAGGCGATTAGAAAATTAAAAATCTAATCGCCTTTTTTTATTGCAACAAAAGGGAGAAATTATATGGAATTAAAAAAGAAAAAACGAAGTGGAAAAATCAACTATGAAATAAAGCGAGTATATGTAGGCAAAAAGCCGATTGAAGAAGTATTTGAAGATATTATCGAGCATGTAGTCGAAAGAAACTTAGAAAAAGATAGAGAAAATAAACAAACGCAAGCGTAAGTATTGATTGACTAAACGGGAGTATTTTAGTATAATTAAATTATTGAGATAGTCCTGTTTAGGGAAAGGAGATTGAAATTGGGCAGGACTAAAAAATATGTAGCAGGACTTTATTGTAGACTATCAAAGGACGATGGAAACTCAGTTGAGAGTATGAGTATATGGTCACAAAAAGTAATGTTAAAACAATTTGCAGAAAGTAACAGTATCGCTATTTATGATTATTATGTAGATGATGGTTATTCGGGAACAAACTTTGAAAGACCATCATTTAAGAAGATGATTACTGATATTGAAAACGGAAAAATAAATTGTGTTATAACAAAAGACTTATCAAGGTTAGGAAGAAACTATCTTCAAAGTGGAGCATATATCGAAATGTACTTTCCACAAAAGAACATAAGATATATTGCAATAACTGATGGTATAGACACATTAAATAGTAATCAAAATGATATTATGCCATTTAAAAACATTCTAAATGAGATGTACGCAAAGGATACTTCCAAAAAAGTTAAAAGTGCAATTCAAAGCAGAATGAGAGAGGGAACATATATAGGCTCTAAAGCTCCATTTGGTTATCTAAAAGACCCTAATAATAAACGCAGATTAATCATAGATGAGAAAACTAAACCTATTATAGAACTCATTTATAAATTGTGTTTAGAGGGTAAGGGTACTCAACTTATTAGCCAGGAGTTGATGAAGAGAAAAATTCCAAGACCAAGTGCTTTTGTTGAAAATGCTGAAAAGCTTTATGGACTAACAGAAGAAAATAAATATCAATGGTCACATAGAATGGTGTTAAATGTTTTACGAGATCCAGTTTATTGTGGAAATATGGCAAGAAATAAAAGACCTACCTTATCATTTAAGAACTCAAAAAGAATGTATATTCCTAAAAGTGACTATATTTATGCTAAAGATACCCACGAGGGAATAGTTAGTGAGGAAATATGGGAACAAGTTCAAACAATGATTGATAAGAGGAAGTGTAACAATAAAAAGGGACTCTATTATGACAACATTTTTCAAGGACTTGTAAGATGTCCTAAATGTGGTTATGCATTGACACCAAAAACTGATTATAGGCTTAAAAAGAAAGAACTCATAGACTTTGTTCACTTTTCTTGCTCCACATATAAAAAATATGGAGTAAATGCTTGTTCATCACACAGAATTGAAGCTAGGGATCTATATAATATTGTTCTTGAAGATATACAATATCATGGAAATATGGCACTATCTGCTAAAGAGGACTTTGTCGAAAAGATAATAGAAAAGATTGAAGTAGAAAAAATTGACGAGGGGAAAGAACTATCTAACAAGCTGGAGCTTAAAAAGAACCAGTTAGCAGAATTAGATAGAAGCTACGAACAGTTATATGAAGATAGGTTAGAGGGAAATATAACCGAAAGAAACTTCAATCTAATGAATGTGAGTATATCTAAAAAACAAGACAAGTTAATCGAGGAAATAAAGGTCTTAGAGGGCGATATAGAAGTATCTTTTGAAACTGAAGATAACTACAAGAAATTCATGAACAATATTAGCAAGTACGCTAAGATAAAATCGCTAAACAGATATATTCTAAATCAAATAATAGATAAGATATATGTCTATGACAAGGAAGAAATAGACGGTCAAATTAGCCAAAAGGTTGAAATTCACTACAAGTTTATAGGTAAATTAAATTGACCACTTCGGACTACTCAGCAGACCTAGAGCAAAGAAGTGGTAGAATTGTTCGTCAAGGTAATGATAATGATAAGGTAAATATCTTTAGATATGTAACAGAGAATACCTTTGATTCTTATTTGTGGCAGACAATAGAGAATAAGCAGAAATTCATTTCTCAAATTATGACTTCAAAAACTCCAGTAAGAGTTGCAGAAGATGTTGATGAAGCAAGTCTGTCTTATTCAGAGATTAAGGCTTTAGCTACTGGTAATCCATTAATTAAAGAAAAAATGGATTTAGATAACGAAGTTACAAAGCTAAAAATGCTTGAAGCAAACTATAAGTCTAATAAATACAAGCTTGAAGATAAGGTAAATAAA
>CABTZF010000056.1 GCA_902489255.1 uncultured Peptoniphilus sp.
GCATCTTCTACAGCTTTGTCTACTCCAGCTTTGTCTGTTGCTTCGTCTACTTTATCTTTTGCTTCATTCTTTTCGTCGTCGCTTAGGTTAGGTAGCTTGTCGATTTCTTCTTTAGCTGCGTCTTTTGCTTCCTTAAGTTCTTTATCTTTTTGGTCGTTTGCTGCTGCTTTGTCTTTTGCGTCTTTTACAGCTTGGTCTACTTCAGTTTTGTCTTTTGCGTCGTCTATTGCTTTTTCTGCTGCTACTTTTTCTTCTGGTGTTAGATTTAAATCTTTTATTTCGTCTTTAGCTGCGTCTTTTGCTTCCTTAAGTTCTTGAGCGTCTTTTGCTTTTGCTTCTGCTACAACCTCGTTTACTCCAACTTTGTCTGTTGCTTTATCTACTTCGCCTTTGTATGTGTCTTTTTCTGTGTCACTTAAGTTTTTTAAATTGCCGATGTCTTCTTTTGCTTTTTCTTTATATGCCTTTAAATCATCTGCATCCTTTGCAGCTTCTGAAGCCTTAGTTACGTCTTCTTTTGTTTTTGCGTCATCTACTTGTTTAATAAATGGTGCTTTTTCTTCTTCGCTTAGGTTCGGTAACTTGCCGATGTCTTCTTTAGCTGCGTCTTTTGCTTCTTTTAGTTCTTTATTTGCTGTATCTTTTGCTTTTGCATCTTCTACAGCTTGTTCTACTCCAGCTTTGTCTGTTGCTTCGTCTACTTTTCCTTTGTATGTGTCTTTTTCTTCTTCACTTAGGTTTGGTAAGTTGTCAATTTCTATTTTAGCTACATATTTTGCGTCTTTTAGTTCTTGAGCATCTCTAATAGTGTCTATATCCTTTTCAATTTCTGCTAATTTTCCCATTGCATCAGGATCATCGTCATTTATTGCATCAATTTTTCTTTCAAAATCTTCCTTTTGTTCTGGTGTAAATATATCTTCATAGTTTACATCTTTATCATTAAGCTTTTCTTTCATTTCAGCTTTTTTAACTATTACATCAACTTTCTTTTCGAAAGGATCCCATTCAGCCATTGTATCAGAAAAACTTTTTTCAAAATAATCAGAATAATCAGTATATATATATGTTTCATAAGGTTCATTATCTATTAATTCATCTCTCATATCTTTGCTAAGAAGATATGTACCGTCGCTTTTTTCCTTATTTATTTTATCATGTACAGCATACTTTCTAGCTTGAAATTTAGCCTTCTGTTCTGCATAATCCTTTTTTGTAAAATCAAAAAATTTTTTTACAGCTACCATTAATTCTTCCTGGTTTGTTGCTTCTTTAAATTCTTTTTCTGCAGTTTTTATAGCTGCTTTAAGCCCTTCTTCAAATAAGCTTTCTTTTTCAGGATAAGAATATGTCCTGTATAACTCATCAATATAACTTTGTTTATATTCTTCAAAATTCACAATCTCAAAATCTACTTGGACTGTTAAATCTTCTGTAAATGGTACATAACTGGGTTCATTTCTATTTTCACCAAATGTCATTGTATATCCATTAAGTACTTCAAATTTCAACATTGCCTTTCCCAATTTAATGTCTTTTTCATTAGGTGAATCGATTGTGAATGTTTTAGATTCATTTCCAGATGTTAATGTCGCACTAATTTTAGTACCTTTTCTTTGACTTATACCGATGTCTATTGTTTTTTGTCCATTATTAGCTCTAGCTTCAGTTGGAATATCATATTCATTTCTCTTTGTTATACTAAAACCATTATAATGATCATCAGTAGTAACATATACATCTTCCCTATTGCTTCCACTAAGAAATTTAGTAGGAATGTAATTATTATAAATAAATTTAAAATATATCTTCTCTGGTCCTTCTGCCTGTACAACCCCTACCAATGTGGGTAATAAGATTATGGCTACTAAAAATAGGCTAAGTATTTTTTTTAGTTTTTTCATCATTTACTCCTTTCAAATTTAAATTAAATAAAATCAATTCTAAAATTTGAGCCTCCCTAGGCTCCTTTTTATAAAAAACATCTTATTTATTATCCCTATCTATTATAAAACTTACTTATATTAAATTTCTTCTTTTCCTTTCCTCCTTATATTTTTAAAAATCTATTATATCCTATCTATACCTGAGTCTCCTTTCTAGTTTACACAAAAATAATTCATACCTAGTCTTATTCTATCTTTACTCTTGCCTCTCTCTCATTCTGGGTTAGCCTTATTTGGTTGAGTATTAAATATATATATTTTTTA
>CABTZF010000057.1 GCA_902489255.1 uncultured Peptoniphilus sp.
AAAAATTATAGGAGCAAATGAAGATGACTTAAAAATCCTAATTACAAAGGGATTTGTAATTGTCTTTGAGAGAGGAATTATAGTCATTACTCATTGGAAGATAAATAACTACATCAGAAATGACAGACGAAAAGAAACTATGTATATTACGGAAAAACAAAGTTTAACACAAACAGAAAACGGAGCATATATAAGGCTTGAAAATCTTGGTATACCAAATGAAAACCAAGTGTCAACCGTTTGTCCGCATAGTATAGGTAAGGGTAGATTAGATAAGGTTAGTATAGATAAGGGGAGCATAGAACAGGCTAGCCCCTTTTCTCTTTACGGAGAATATAAAAATATTCGATTAACTGATGAGGAATACCAAAAGCTAAAGGATAGGCTAAAAGGACATACCGATACGATGATTGAAAAATTATCAAGATATATCAAAGGTTCAGGAAAAGACTACAAAGACCACTATGTAACAATCCTTAATTGGTATGAACAGGACAAAGAGAAACTAACACAGAAAAATATTCAAAATAAAAGTTCTAAAACCTATTCAACCAACTATGAGGACAGCGACAGCCTATAAATATCATATAACAAGGTGGAAAGGTGTTTTTAGAGTATTAAAGCTGAAAGAGGTATCAGAGTATACCCAATATAAAAAATAAGCCTTAAAACGCATTCCACCACTTAAATAAGAACAAGGAGGATGAAAGCTATGAATAACAAAGATACTCAAAATATGATAACTACAAAAATACAAGGTACAGATTTTACCTACAACAAAGAAACTCACTATGAAAAAGACGGACATATCTATTGTAAGACTTGTAATGAAAGAATAGACGGAAAGCCTATTCCAATGTTAGATAAAAAGCTAATGATAATTAGAAATGCTTGTAAATGTGATAGAGATAGAGCAGAGCAAGAAAAATTAAGAGAAAAGCAGATTGAACAGGATAGACTTAGAAAAAACTGCTTTATATCCAAAAATCAAATAGCCTATACCTTTGAAAATGCTGATGAAGATACCGACAAAGAAATCATCAAAAAAACTAAAAACTATGTAAAGCATTTTGAAGAAATGAGAAAGGACAATGTAGGTTTACTCTTATATGGAAATGTAGGAAGTGGTAAGACCTATCTTGCTTGTTCAATAGCAAATGCCATAATCACAGAGTATTCCTATACTGTTAAAATGATAAACTTTGCACAGATACTAAATGATTTACAAAAAGGTGGCTTTAACCTTGATAGAAATGAATATATAGAGCAAATAACAAATCCTACTCTACTAATCCTTGATGATTTTGGAATAGAAAGGAATACAGAATACGCCTTAGAGCAAATCTACAATGTGATAAATGCAAGATACCTAAAGGCAAGACTGACCATTATAACTACAAACCTAAATTTCAAAGACATAGAGAAAGAACAGGAAGATATAATGCTTGGCAGGATTTATTCAAGGATAATAGAAATGTGCTTACCTCTTAGGGTAATAGGACTTGATAGGAGAAAAATACAAAGTAAAGAAAAGCTGAAGAAAGCACAAAACTTAATAGACGAGTAAAGGCGATTGAAAAAGTAGAAATTCTAATCGCTTTTTTTATTTTACAGGAAGGAGAATTTATGAATACCATACAAACAGAAAACACAGACAATAAAAAAACTAAAGTAATTCAAAAAGAAATTGGAAATACAAAATACACTGTAAATATCTTTTGTAAGAAAAATGGAAAAGAGCTGAAAGATAAGATGAAATCAATCATTAAGCAGGAAGTTATAAAAAATAGCGACAATTAATGGTGGAAAAAATTATGAAAAAGGAGTATAATACAAATATCGTAGGTAGGCTTGATAGACAGGAGGAAAATATGTCTATTCAAGCTAACAGAAAAACAGCTCTTTATTGTCGTTTATCAAGAGATGATGAACTTCAAGGAGAAAGCAATTCCATTACAAATCAAAAGAAGATTTTAAGCCAGTTTGCCAAGCAGAGTGGCTTTTTTCAGTGTGAATTTTTCATTGATGACGGCTACTCAGGAACAAATTTTGCTGGGGTTAGATAGCGATACTTTTTACATCTACCATGTTGCGGCGGTCATGGTTGACAACTTGCGTCGGCTCCTGCTCGGTATCAACCTGTCCGACAAAGCTATAATGGATTTCGATTTTCCGGGTGTTG
>CABTZF010000058.1 GCA_902489255.1 uncultured Peptoniphilus sp.
AGCCCATAGATTCCATTGCTTATTTCTAAATCCACCGACTTAAGCGCTCTTTTCTTTCCAAAACTTCTATTTACAGCTTGTATTTCTAGCACATTTTCACCTCATTCCATCATTTCTTTTTGTGCAATGTATAAATCTCTATATACTGCTGAATTCTTCATTAAATATGCATGGTTACCTTTTGATTCTATTTCTCCGTCTTTCATAACTATTATTTCGTCATATTTTTTAATATTTTGAAATCTGTGTGTCACTACTATAGATATTGAAAACTTGTCATTAATAATATTTTTTAGTATTTCACTTTCTGATTTTGCATCTAAAGACGCTCCTGGTTCGTCCAAAATTCTCAATAATCCATCTTTAGCAAAAAATCTTGCAATTGCAACTTTTTGCCACTGACCTCCAGATAAATCAATGGAGTCTTTCCAACCTTTTGTTAATAATTGATCTTCTTTTTCTGGCAATTCCTGTATTAAGTCATTTAATTTAACAAGCTCACAGGCCTTATCAAACAAGATATCCTCGTCTTTATCTCTGTCTTTAAATCTTATATTTTCATAAAAAGATAAAGGATATTTCATAAATTCCTGAAATAAAACACTAGACTTATCGTAAAGTGAATATCTATTGTAATCACACATAGAAATTCCATCTATCGTTATCTCTCCATTTAAAGGGCTATACATTCCTAAAATTAATTTAACTAATGTCGATTTTTCGCTTCCATTTTTACCTACAATTGCATATGATTTACCTTTCTAAATGTATAGATTAACAGCTTAATTATAGCATATAATACAGATTCATTACAAGTGTACGATTTACTGCGTTAAACTAAGCAAAAAAAATAAAGGCAGTCCGAAGACTGCCGATATTTATCTCTCTGCACCTTTGCTATGGTCTTTCTTATTTGATTTAGTTTTATCGTCTGTCTTAAAGCTTTTTATTTGCCCTAATATGGACTTTTTATCTTTATCTTGAGTCTTTACTTGTTCCTTTGCTTTTAAGAGCTTAGAAGACAAAATACGGACATTTTTATGTTCCTTTCCATTGTTGTCAATGCTTGTTTTTACTTGACCAAATATTTTAACAAAATCCCCTTGTTTTAGATTCTCTAAATCTTTTGTCTTATCTCCATAGGCTGAACAATTCGTATAAACTTTATTTCCATCGTCATCTTTAGAAACAAGAGAAAAATTACTTACTTTGAACTTCTCTCCATTAGCATTCTCTCTTTCAAGATTTTCTACTTTCCCAGCTATATTGCCCACGAGATTTATGAGGTCGTCTTTTTCTTCAAGTTCATTGGTATTTTCAACAATCTTACCTTGTTCTTTCATATCATCAATCATATAGTCAAAGTCATCACTTAGTAGACCTGTTGTGTCATTGTTCATATATAAAACATAGATTTCTTCAAGTGCCTTTTCATCAGTAATACCTTTTTCTAAACTCACAAGTGCTTTGATAAAATCCTTGTAATTATCATTCATCATTTTTTCTAAATTTTCTCTAATATCTTTGTATTCCATAATTTCCTCCTTGTATTAAATAAGGAGGAAACTCCTGGAAATCTAAACTGCAATTTGATATAGATAGAATGATTAATAAGTCTAAATCGTGGGAAGAGTTTTTGGAAAATATGAAGTCTCTTGATTATGAAATTAAGTTTGGTAAACACATAGCTTTTCGCCATAAAGACAAACAAAGATTTACAAGAGCGAAGACTATCGGAGAAGATTATACCGAAGAAAAAATCAAAGAAAGAATAGATTTAGCTATTAAAAACAAAGCTAATCCTATTAAAAAACATGTAGGAAACGTCATTGATATATTTACTAATGAAAAAGCTCAATTCTCAAAAGGTTATGAAGTTTGGGTAAGAAAACATAATATCAAAACAATGGCTGATTCAATAATTAAATTAAGAGAGCAAGGAATTAATTCAATCACTCAACTCGATGATCTGATCAAAAGTCTGCTGATGATAGACAAGATTTGTTAGATAAAATAAAGAAGATTGAAACTGAAATGAAGAGTTTATCTCAAGATATGGAAAATATAAATACTATAAATAAGTATCGTGAAATATATAAATACCACAAGAAAAATCCTGAAGATAAGCAAT
>CABTZF010000059.1 GCA_902489255.1 uncultured Peptoniphilus sp.
ACATTTATTTTAGACACAAAAATCACCTCACAATATCTCATTTTAACTATAATTATATCATTTTTTTGTTCCTAAATATTTACCTTATCAACTCATAGTAAACAGTACTATTTGTTTCCGCAAATTTCCTCGCCATTATTTTTATTTTGGCGTATTAAAATTAAAGTTGGCGAGATTATGAGTTACTTTTAATGCTATTCATCTATTTTTCTACAATTTCTCTTTCTCCACTTCTTGATACAACTATTTTATCAATAGAACTATCTACATAGGCTTTCAATAAATTATTCTTATCTAAGGAATTAACATCAAATTCTTTCTTCAAATCAATCTCCTCTGACTTCAATTCTTTCAACTTACTCTCCAATAATATCTTTTTATCTTGTATAAGAGATTTTTCCTTTAGATACGCCTCTTTCGAAATATTTTTCTTTTTATAGTTTTCATAGATGATTTGTAAATTACTGTTTAATATGGGTATTTCCTTTAGAATCTCTTCTTTTACATTCTTGTGTTCTATAACTTTCTCTTTATTTAATGTGTTGTGAATCTTAAAATCTTTTAATTTAGGTTTTATAAGTTCAATAATATCTTTCTCTTTGATATTGTTTGGTTTTTTCTCAGCTTTACATAAATTACAATAATAACTTTTATACTTGTATATTTTATCAGAATTCTTCTTTTGTCTACTGTCACATCGAAAACTCATAGGTCTACCACATTCTTTACAAAATATCTTACCAGAAAAAATAGATCGATTTTTCTTTCCTGTATAAACATAAAATTTCCTTTTTTCTTTTATTGACTTAACCTCATCAAATACTTCTCTTGAAATAATTGCTTCATGAGTATTATGGATTACTTTCCACTCTTCTTCAGGAAGTAATATCTTTTTTCGCCTACCAATTCTTGTTTCTTTATACTTGTTATATACATAATCTCCTGTATATAATTCATTTCTTGTAATTTGTGATATGCAAACACTTGTCCAAACTCTTTTCTTTACCTCACTTCCAGTAATTAAATTTCCAGTATAATCAGAAAGTTTCAGTTCTTCTTTTCGCTCAGAGCGAGTTATATAGCCTTTTTCATTAAAAATATTAGCAATTTGAGTACAAGAATACCCTCTTAAAATTAAATCAAAAGCTTCTTTAACTATAAAAGCTGTTTTTTCATCAATGATGATACTATGTTTATCTTTTGGATCTTTAATATATCCAAAAGGTGCTGCCCAATTTATATTTTTCCCCTGTGATTTAATTTGTTTTAAAGAATTGCTTACCTTCTCAGATAATTCTTTACTGAATAAATCATAATACAATGTCTTAAACTGTGTATCCATATCTAAGCCATTTCCATTTTCGTTTATGGAATCATAACAATCATTGATAGCTATAAATCGTATTTTTAAAAATGGAAATATATTGCTCAAATAATCCCCAAGCAAGATATAATCTCTTGAAAACCTCGACATATCCTTTACTATGATAGTCTTTACTCTTCCTTCTTTTACATCATCAATAAGTCTTAAAAATGCAGGTCTGTTTGTATTCGTTCCCGAATACCCATCATCTACATATTCCTTTATTTCACAACTCTTTAAAGATGATTCATTTTCAATATAATTTCTTATATAATCTCTCTGATTTACTATGCTTATACTTTCATCCATTTTGTTATAATCTTCGTCTGAGAGTCTTAGATAAATAGCCACCTTATTCATACTCTACCTCCAACTGCTCTTTTATATCTTTATCAAGATTAAACTTAAAATTTATGGTTACTTTCTTATTATGTGAAATTTCTATATGGTTAATGAGAGTATCAACCAATCCTTTATCCACTTCTATACTCTTATCAACATCTAAGCAGTAAAAGAGAGCTTCTATGAATTTTTTCAGTTCCCTTTTCCTTTTCTTTATATTTCTTATTCTTTCATCAAAAACTTTTAATTCATTTTTTAAGGTTTTTATTTGATTATTTATTTTTTTACTTTCTATTTTAAAATCACTTAAAAGAAC
>CABTZF010000060.1 GCA_902489255.1 uncultured Peptoniphilus sp.
ATACGTTCACTTTCTGTTAGAATCCTCATTTGTTCAATAGCAATTGCATTTAATTTTTCTATCCTTTCAGTTGCATCCATTCCCTCATTTATAAAAACAGCATTTAAGTTCTCAAGATTCGATAAACACACTAATTGTGATATATCAGCATAGTCTCTCATATTTCCTTTTAACTCCGGATTACTTTCACGCCATTCTTTTGCTGTCATTCCAAACAAAGCTACATTTAATATATCTGCTTCACTTGCATAGATATAGTTTATTCTTTCCTTTGATAATTTCTCAGGGACAAGTTTATTCTTAATTGCATCTGTATGAATTTTGTAATTTATCTTAGCTAAATTCCTCTTGATATCCCAACCTAATTGTTTTTGTTCTTCTTCTTTTAAGCGCTCAAACTCTTTAATAAGATAGAGCTTAAAATAAGGTGATACCCACGATGCAAATTCAAAAGCTATGTCTTTATGTGCATATGTTCCACCATATCTTCCTGCTTTGGCAACAATTCCGATAGAATTCGTCCTATTGACCCATTGTTTAACCGATAAAATAAAACGATTAAAACCTGCTTCATTTTTAATTCCCTCGAATTCGGTGGAATTAAAATTCGCATTATACATTTCTTCCCATATTCCTAAAAATTCAATTGTATTTTTATTCCTTAGCCATTTTTCTATTAGTGCCACACCATTTTCAACATTTCTAACCATGTCGGTTAAAGAAATATAATCTCTATTATCTATGGCAATAATGCTAATTTCTGATCCTTCTACATTTATTTTAGACACAAAAATCACCTCACAATATCTCATTTTAACTATAATTATATCATTTTTTTGTTTGTTCCTAAATATTTACCCTATCGTCTCATAATAAACAGTACTATTTATTTTCTCGAATTTTCTCGTCATTATTTTCATTTTGGCGTATTAAAATTAAAGTTGGCGAGATTATGAGTTACTTTTAATGCTATTCATCTATTTTTCTACAATTTCTATTTCTCCACTTCTTGATACGATTATTATATCTATTAAACTTTTCACATAAACTTTCAGCAAACCTTCCTCATCTAAGATAACAATATCCGTTTCTTTCTTTGAATCAATATTCTCTGATTTTAATTCTTTTAACCTACTCTCCAATAATATCTTTTTATCTTGTATAAGAGATTTTTCCTTTAGATACGCCTCTTTTGAAATATTTTTCTTTTTATAGTTTTCATAGATGATTTGTAAATTACTGTTTAATATGGATATTTCCTTTAGAATCTCTTCTTTCACATTCTTGTGTTCTATGACTTTCTCTTCATTTAATGTGTTTTGAATCTTAAAATCTTTTAATTTGGGTTTTATAAGTTCAATAATATCTTTCTCTTTGATATTGTTTGGTGTTTTCTCAGCTTTACATAAATTACAATAATAACTTTTATACTTGTATATTTTATCTGAATTTTTCTTTTGTCTAATATCACTACGAAAACTCATATGTCTACCACATTCTTTACAAAAAATCTTATCAGAAAAAATAGAACGATTTTTATTTCCTGTATATCCTCCAAAACTTCTTTTTTCTTTTATTTTCTTTACCTCATCAAATACTTCTCTTGAAATAATCGCTTCATGGGTATTTGGAAGTATTTTCCACTCCTCTTCAGAAAGTAAAATTCTTTTTCTTCCACCTATTTTTGTTTCTTTGAATTTATTATATACATAATCTCCTGTATATAGTTCGTTCCTTGTAATCTGTGAGATAGCTGCATTTGTCCAAACTCTTTTCTTTACCTCACTTCCAGTAATTAAATTTCCAGTATAATCAGAAAGTTTCAGTTCTTCTTTTCGTTCAGAGCGTGTAATATAACCTTTTTCATTAAATATATTAGCTACTTGAATACACGAATATCCTTTTAGCAATAAATCAAAAGCTTCTTTAACTATAAAAGCTGTTTTTTCATCAATGATGATACTATGTTTATCTTTTGGATCTTTAATATA
>CABTZF010000061.1 GCA_902489255.1 uncultured Peptoniphilus sp.
CATTATTACATACAGGACAATTGTCTTTAATTTGATCCGGCTTTTCTGTTTTGCATCCACAACAACATTCATTATTAATCTTCATATTCTTAGCCTCCATATTTTCATTATAATTTCTTTTTTAAACTAGGTAAAACCAATTTCATATACTTGTCATTTATTAATAGCGTCAAACATTTTAGCTGGTGTTAATTTACTTAGCTCCCTGTTGTCAGCCAACGCACGTGTAGCTTTTTTGTGTATAAACACATCAGCGTCATGTTACCCATTGCTCGGCATTCTTCTAATGAACCCAAATACATGGAATGGCAACCCTTTTTTAGACAATTTATAACCGAACATTATCAAGCTTGAAAGTTTCTTTAGATTATAAAATATATTCTCAGACAATCAAGGGTAAAGGCTTCGCCCAAATTTCGTTGAAATTTGCCCTTGACAGTCTGTTCATATATTTTATTTAATTTATGAAACTTCCAGAGCTTTTTATTCTGCTTTTCTATATTCTACTGGTGTTTTATATCCTAAAGATCCATGAATTCTTAGGTTATTATACCAATATACGTATTCTGCTAATTTTAGATTAAGTTCTTGGAAATTAGTAAAGTTCTCCTGATATATGAATTCTGTCTTCATTACTTTATTGACTGCTTCGCTTACTGCGTTATCATATGGGCTTCCTTTTTTACTTAGCGATCTTTTTATCCCAAATACCTTTAATATTTCTTCTATTTTTATATTTTTAAATTCTCTTCCTCTGTCTGTGTGAAATATTTTTATACGATTTAGTGGCTGCCTTATTGAGTAAAATGCTTCTGCTACTAGATTTGCATCTTTGTTTTTACCTGATGAGTATCCTATTATTTCACGGCTGTTTAAGTCTATTATTAAACATATATAATTCCATGTTTTTCCTACTCTTACATATGTTAGGTCGCTTACTATTGCTTCTAAATAGTCTCTATTGTCAAATTATCTATTTAAAAGGTTAGGGATGTCTTCTTCGTTGCATTTGGATCTTATTACTTTATATTGTGCTACTGTATAGTTTGAGACTAGGCCATTTTTCTTCATTATTCGGCCTATTTTTCTTCTCGATATTTTATATCCAATTTTCCCTAGTTCTTTTTTTATTTTGCGTGTTCCATAGTTGTTTCTACTTCTTCTGAATATTTCTTTTATTTCTTCTATTAGTTTTTCATCTTCATCTAATTTCACATCTTTTTCTTTGTTCAAATGATAATAGACTAAACTTCTTGTGACCCCAAGTAGTCTACACATTGCACTAATGCTATATTTATCTCGGTTCGAGATAATGAGGTCTATTTTTTGCCTAACAGTAGTGCAGCTTGCTTTAAAATATCATTCTCCATTTCAACCTGTTTCAATTTTTTACGAAGTCTGATTATCTCTTTTTGTTTCGCATCCACATTATCAAAATGGTTACTCTAAGCAGCACACCAACTATTTATTTTTTGAGTTTTAAACTTTGGTAGAAGTCTTGAACTCTTTATATTTACATAACTATTTGCCTCTATCACTATTATGACACGAAACCC